>NZ_JAAGPQ010000032.1:0-83568 GCF_017104985.1 Paraburkholderia sp. Ac-20342
TGAGCAGCAGGGCGGCCGCCGGCGCGATCGCCCGCGACGCGCGGCGCACGAGGGCAAGCGCGGCACCTGGCCGGAGACGGTGGAGGCGGCCGGCGTGTCGCGGTTGCGTCGTGAAATGCATCGTGAAGTTTCCTTTCGTTCGGATAAAGAGAGGCGCTGCCGGGCCAGGGGTCTTGTGCCGGCCCGGCAGCGCGCGGCGCGCGTGGCGCCTGCGCCGGTTAGCGTATTTCGATCGTAATGCCCGCCGCGCTGACGAGCCGGCGGCTTTCCACGCCGGCCGCGGTGGCCGCGTCTTCCCAGATGCTGATGGCTCTCGGGATGTCGATGTCGTGACTTTCGGCGTAGGCAAACCATCGGTTCGCCGCATCCGGCTCGGGCAGTTCCTGATTCTGCAGAAAATATTTTCCCATATTGCGCTCGCTGATTTCGGAATCGTGCCGCCGAGGTCAAACCTGTCGACGGGATGGAGTGGGCCGATCGGACGGTTCGACCGGCGGGAGCCGCATAAGTGCGGCGGGCGGTGGCCGGTCGGCGCAGAATCCGGCGCTTCCGGTACTGCCTCGGGCGAGCCGCCGCCCGCTGGACCCCGGTCCGGCGGCACGAGTACCATAGCGTGACTCGCGGAGGCCGGCCGCGTCTGGCCGATTATCGCTGGCGCAGCCTTCCCGCCGGAACCTTTTGATGAGGCGATCATGGACATTCGCTTTCCCGCGGACGCGCCCGCTTATCGCGACTCGAATCTGACCGTCGTCTTTCCCGCGCTGGTGGACGGCGAACCGGTGCCGTGCGCGATCTCGGTCGAAGCGCTCGAGGACCATTTCGGCGCCTATAGCGAGGATCTCGAAGGCTGGCTGCGCGCATTCGACGCCGGCCGGCCGCGTATCGAAGCGGTGGCGCGCGAGCATCTGCAGATCAGCAACGGCACGCCGGTGTTGCTGAAGAGCGGGCATTTTCCGCCGGGGCAGGTGGCGGGCTAGCGCCGAATCTGCCCGTAAGGCGCAAAGCCGCGAGCCCGTGATAACGTTCAGTTCCCTCTCACCTCGCGCCGCCGCGCCCTGTTTCCCATGTCCATCTCCGTCTCGCCCGCCGCCAGCGACGAAATCGCGACTCACGTAGCCAACCGCATCGGCTTTATCGAACTGGAGCGGCCCAAGGCGCTCAACGCGCTGTCGACCGGCATGATCCGCGCGATGCACGCGGCGCTCGATCAATGGCGCGAAGACCCCGAGGTGCTCGCGGTCGTGGTGCGCAGCCAGCATGCGCGCGCGTTCTGCGCGGGCGGCGACATCCGCTTCATGTACGAGGCGGCGCAGCGTGGCGATCAGGCATCGCGAGATACATTTTTCACCGAGGAATATCGCCTCAATCACGCGATCTTCACGTATCCGAAGCCCTATGTCGCGCTGATGAACGGCATCGTGATGGGCGGCGGCATGGGTATTTCGCAGGGCGCGCATCGCACGGGCGGCCTGCGGGTCGTCACGCAATCGACGAAGATAGCGATGCCCGAAACGCGCATCGGCCTCTTTCCCGACGTCGGCGCGAGCTGGTTTCTCGCGCGCACGCCGGGGGCGATCGGCCGTTATCTGGCGGTGACCGGCGAGACGATCGGCGCGGCCGACGCGCTCTACGCGGGTCTCGCCGATACCTATATCGACGAGGAGGCGCTGCCCGCGCTGCTCGACACATTGCGCTGCGAACTGTTCGAGCGCGGCGCGGACGTGGTTGCCTGCATCGAGCGCGAGGCGCGCGCGTATCAGGTCGCGCCGCAGCCCGACGAGTCGCCGCTCGCGGGGGCGCGCGCATTGATCGACCGGCATTTCGCGCTGCCCGATGTCGCGCGGATTCTCGCCTCGCTCGACGAAGCGCGCGAGCGGGGTGGCGACGCGGCGGAGTGGGCCGAGCAGACGATCGCGGTGTTGCGCGAGCGCTCGCCGTTGTCGATGGCGGTATCGCTGGAAGTGGTCACGCGCGCCGAGGGTTCGATGGCGGATGCGCTGCGCGTCGATCTCGATCTGACGCGTTCGAGTTTTTTAATTGGCGACACGGTGGAAGGGATTCGCGCGCGCATCATCGACAAGGACAACGCGCCGACCTGGCGAGTCGCTCGCATCGAGGACGTGCGCGCGGCCGACGTCGAGAAGATGTTCGACAGTCCGTGGGCGGAGAGCGAGCATCCGCTGCGCGATCTGCGTGGCTGAAGCACGCTCGAACCGCTGAAGAAGCAAGCGGAGCGAGGCCGGCGCGAGCCGATTCGCCCGCGCTTACGCTTCCTCTTCGCTCGCCATGAACGCGCGCATGAACACGAGCGCGCCCCAGCCCCACATCGCGTTGGCCGCGAAACCGACCGCGAGCCGCGGCAGCATGTTGCCGCTCGGCCAGATGCCGCGCAGCGGATCGACGACGAACACGCTCGCTGCCGTCAGCACGATGCCGCCGAACACGAAGGCCGGCACCCACGGCGCGCGCCGCTGCGGCGCGACGCGCAGCAGCCACGCCATCAGCACGGCCCAGAATGCGCTCCAGATCGCGTTGGCGATGAATTCAGGCAGTCCGAGCGGCAGGAACGGCGCGGTCGAAAAGCCGCTCGGGTCGATGAGGCCGGCGGCGTGCAGCAGCGCCAGCGTTGCTTCGCGAAAGAACAGGGAGGCCAGAAAGCCGGCGACGAACGGCAGGATAAGTTTTTGCATGCATTGCACCGCGCAAGGTACAGGCGGCGCGAATCTGCAAAGCCTGTAGCGGATGATCGGAAAACGTGCGCCATTATATCGACAGGGTTGGCGCCGCCCGTCGCCGCGTGCATAAAGCGCAACACCTGTATGCGCGCGAACCCGTATGCTCGGGCGTCGGGCTAATCACGAAAGCGGAAAACCTAAGCTCAAAAAAATCGTTCAAAAGCCTCGGGCCGCTCCATAGACTGTTTCCTCATGCAGACGGCGCCGGTCGCCGTCATCCGTTGAATCGGGCGCGTTACGCGCACGTTGGTCGAGGAAAGCCGCCGCGATGTTCAGCCTGCCGCCGTCGAAGTATTTCCATTGCCGCGTCGGCATGCGCGCGCGGCCGTGCCACGGCTCGCGGGGCGGTTCGCTCCGTAGCTCGCGCTGTCCGCCTCGCCGCGAGTAAGCCGCCTCCGGCCTGAACCGGCCGGCCATTTTTCAATTTCCCCATGCGTTGCAGCGCGTGGCCGCCTGCCGGCTCGATGCGCGCGGCAGGCGCTCGCGCAGCGTTTTCCCATTACTTCGTTAGAACAGGCAGGAGCAACAACTCATGAATGTGTTCTGGTTCATTCCGACTCACGGCGACAGCCGGTATCTCGGTACGTCCCAAGGCGCGCGCGCAGCCGATTACGATTACTTCCGACAGATCGCCGTCGCCGCCGACACGCTCGGCTACGAAGGCGTGCTGCTGCCGACCGGGCGCTCGTGCGAGGATGCATGGGTGGTCGCCTCGAGCCTGATTCCCGCGACCCGGCGGCTCAAGTTTCTCGTGGCGATCCGCCCGGGGCTCTCGTCGCCGGGGCTGGCCGCGCGCATGGCGGCGACGTTCGACCGATTGTCGAACGGGCGGCTGCTGATCAACGTCGTGACCGGCGGCGACGCGGCTGAACTTGCGGGCGACGGCGTGTTCGTCGATCACGACACGCGCTACGAAATCACCGACGAATTCCTGCATATCTGGCGCAAGCTGCTGAGCGCCGCGCATACCAACGACGCGATCGATTTCGACGGCCAGCATCTGCAATCGAAGGGTGGCAAGGCGTTGTATCCGCCGGTGCAGAAGCCGCATCCGCCATTGTGGTTCGGCGGTTCGTCGGCGGCCGCGCACGACATCGCGGCCGAGCACATCGATACGTACCTGACCTGGGGCGAGCCGCCCGAAGCGGTGGCGAAGAAGATCGCCGACATTCGCGCACGCGCCGCGGCGCGCGGCCGGCAGATCCGCTTCGGCATCCGCCTGCACGTAATCGTGCGCGAGACCGAAGAGGAAGCGTGGGCCGCCGCCGACAAGCTGATCAGCAAGCTCGACGACGACACGATCGCGCGCGCCCAGGCCTCGTTCGCGAAGATGGACTCGGAAGGGCAACGCCGCATGGCCGCGCTGCACGGCGGCAAGCGCGGCGGGCGCGAGCAGCTCGAAATCTATCCGAATCTGTGGGCGGGCGTCGGCCTCGTGCGCGGCGGCGCGGGCACGGCGCTGGTCGGCAGTCCGGAGCAGGTGGCCGCGCGCATGAAGGAATACGCGGAACTCGGCATCGAAACGTTCATCCTGTCGGGCTATCCGCATCTGGAGGAATCCTATCGTTTCACCGAACTCGTGTTCCCGCTGCTGCCGAAGCGGCTCAACAAGGTCGCGAACGGACCGCTGTCGGGGCCGTTCGGCGAGATCGTCGGCAACCACCATCTGCCGAAGGCGGCGAGCGCGAGCTGAATGGCGCCGTGAGGCGCGCGGGTGTCGCGGCGCCCGGTCGCCAGCGCCACGACGACTTTCGACAGGCCGACTTTCGACAGACAACAAGGACAGCCATCATGACCCCAACCACTTTGAGCGCGGGGCAGCGCGCCGGCGCTGCGGCGCCGGCGGCCGGTACGCGCGCGAATCCGTTGCGCCGCTTCGGCGCGCATCTGCTGCCATGGCTCGCGCCGCTCGCGATTCTGCTCGCATGGGAAATCGCGGCGCGCAGCGGCGTGTTGTCGACGCGCGTGCTGCCCGAACCGCTCGCGGTCGTGAAGGCCGCCTGGTCGCTGATCCAGTCCGGCGAAATGTGGGCCGACGTGCGGGTCAGCACGTGGCGCGCGGTGTCGGGCTTTGCGATCGGCGGGGGCATCGGGCTCGTGCTCGGACTCGCGACCGGGCTGTTCAGGCCCGCCGAAGTCGCGCTCGACTCGACCGTGCAGATGATCCGCAACATCCCCGCGCTCGCGATGATTCCGCTCGTGATCCTGTGGTTCGGCATCGAGGAGGAAGCGAAGGTGTTTCTCGTCGCGCTCGGCGTGTTTTTCCCGGTCTACGTGAACACGTTCCACGGTATCCGCTCGGTCGACGCGAATCTGGTCGAGATGGCGCGCAGCTATGGCGTCAATGGTTTCGCGCTGTACCGGCACGTGATCCTGCCGGGCGCGTTGCCGTCGATTCTGGTCGGCGTGCGTTTCGCGCTTGGGCTCATGTGGGTCACGCTGATCGTCGCCGAAACTATTTCCGCGCAATCGGGCATCGGCTACATGACGATGAACGCGCGCGAATTCCTGCAAACCGATGTGGTAGTGGTCGGCATTCTGCTGTACGCGGCGCTCGGCAAGCTCGCCGACGTGCTCGCGAAAAGCCTCGAACGCGTGTCGCTGCGCTGGCATCCGGCTTATCAGCGAGGAGTAAAAGCATGAGTGCAACGATATTGTCGACGAGCTTCGGCGCAGTCGCGGGACGCGATCTCGAAGCCGAGCTCGCGCAGACGCGGGTCGCGGACCGCGATGCAAATGAAGCGCTCGATGCGGGGCGCGGCGGCGCGGTACAGCATGCGCTGGAGCGGGCGCAGTTGCAGACGAAAACGCAGACGCAGACGCAGTCGCGCGAAAAAGCACGACACGGCGCGGGCGATAAAACGCTGGCGGCGGACGGCGCGCTTTCCCGCCACGACGCGCGTTACGACAGCGATTACGCCGTGCAATTGCGCGGTGTCGGCAAGCGGTATGGCGAGCGCCAGGTGCTGTCGGATTTCGATCTGTCGATCGAGCGCGGCAGTTTCGTTGCGATCGTCGGCCGCAGCGGTTGCGGGAAATCGACACTACTGCGGCTCGTCGCCGGTCTCGAAGAGACCAGTTCGGGCGTACTCGAAAAGCGTGCGGCAGACGAGGGGGCGCTCGACACCCGCATCATGTTTCAGGACGCGCGCCTGCTGCCGTGGAAGAACGTGCTGCAGAACGTGATGCTCGGTCTCGGCCGTGGGGCGCGCGACGACGCGCGCGCCGTGCTCGCCGAAGTCGGTCTGCTCGAACGCGCGAACGACTGGCCCGCGCAACTGTCGGGCGGCCAGCGTCAGCGCGTCGCGCTTGCGCGGGCGCTCGTGCATCGTCCGCAATTGCTGCTGCTCGACGAACCGCTGGGCGCGCTCGATGCATTGACGCGCATCGAAATGCACGCGTTGATCGAGCGGCTGTGGCGCGAACATCGCTTCACCGCGTTGCTCGTCACGCACGACGTGCACGAAGCGGTCGCGCTCGGCGACCGGATTCTGCTGATCGAAGAGGGGCGCATCGCACTCGATCAGCCGGTGGCGCTCGAGCGTCCGCGTGCGCGCGCGTCGGCGGGTTTCGCCGCGCTCGAAGAACACGTGCTGCAACGCGTGCTGAAAACCGGCCCCAACGACGACACGCTTCTGCATCGCGCCTATGGCGAACCGGCGCCGGAGCGGTTCGCGCGTCCGACCGACGTGCGCTGGGCGATCTGACATCCCAATCCGCGGTTCTTACCGATTCGTTTCCAACCGTTTTTCTGGAGTCACTTTAAATGAGCATTTCCGCAATCAACGTGCGCAATCAGTTCAAAGGCAAGGTCAAGGAAATCATTCGCGGCTCGGTGGTGTCCGAAGTCGACGTGGAGACGCCGTTCGGCATCGTCACCTCGGTGATTACGACGCGCTCGGTCGACGAACTCGAACTGAAAGTCGGCTCGGAAGTAGTCGCGCTCGTGAAGTCGACGGAAGTGTCGATCGCGCGGCTGTGATCGCTGCGAGTATCGGGCGCTGACCGAGTTATAGCGCCGGTGCTCGCACGCGCCTATTTCGCGTTCGCGCCGCTTGCGGGCGGCTCGTGTGTCATGCGATCGTTGGCCGGCGTCCGCGGACGCCAGATCGGCATGTTGTCCGGATTGTCCGAACCGCCCGGGCGCGATGTCGTTGCGGGCGGCGTGACCATCGGCGAGTGACGGTCGCGGTTGCTGTCGCCGTCGCGCGATGCCGTGGTTTGCGCGATTGCCGCCGTGCCGCTGCTCGTAAGTGCTGTCGCGAGCGTCGTCGCAAGCGCGATGCTTGTGGCCGCCAGCGTTGTCGATCTGCCTTGCTTCATGTGGTTCTCCTTCGCGGTGCCGCCGACAGGTCCCGGTGCGCTCGCACTGCATGCGCGGCCCATGCCCGCCCCAGCCGCCAATCGTCAGCGTTTGCAGCGCACACCGCGTTCCTGCGCGGCATAGTGAACCTGCATCCGCCGATGAAACTTGCTACGATGAATCAAGCGTTCCGACGGAGACGGCCATGTCGAAGTCCTTGAGTCCCGAAGCGGTTGAAGCGTTGCGGCGTCTGAACGACGTCGGCGTTGGACAGACGGCGCCCGAACTCGCGCAGTCCGTCGTCGCTGAGTTATTGGCGAGCGATCTCGTCGCCGAGTCGGGGAGCGGCGAGGTCGAGATCAACTGCAATGGCCGGCAATATCTTTCCGGCGATTGCGACTGATCCTCAAGCAGGGCATCGAGCCAGGGTGGCCTGATGACGAAGCAGAGTCTCGCGGGTGTCGGCGACGCTCGCGGGATGAGTGCGTCCGCTTTCTTTCATGCATGCGATCAGGCGATACCACGGAGGCGAGCATGGAGCCAAAGGGCCTCGATATGGGGGACTACCAGGAGCGCTACGGAGACTACGACATCGAGGTCGCGGTCGAGCAGGTGCTGACCGGCGTCAAGGCGCATTTTCGGGTGCTGCGCAACGATGCGGTGGTCGTCGACTGGCAACTCGTGCATATCGACAGCTTGTGGTCCACCGAGCATGCGGCGGCCGAGGCGGGCTTTCGCGCGGCACGCGAATTGATTGACGCGGGGCTCCCGCGTTAGCGGCGGATAACCGCAGATAAAGGACGTCGTGCGGATTGGCACATGCATTGGCTGTGGCGCGCTGCGGCACCTGTTTTGCGAACGCCTGCCTTAAGGTGATGGGCTGGCGCGTGGATCCTGCCCATACGTGAGACGACCACGCGGTAAACGCAACTGGGCGCCGGCATCGATACCCGATGCGCGGCGCCCAGATCGATCGCGGTCCGCCCGAGCGGGCCGCGAATCGACGTGACTGCTGATTGGCTTAGTGGCCGAAGAACACCGATTGCGGGCCCGAAGCCGGCTCGCGCGTGCCCGATTGCGACGACACGTTCTTCACGCCGCCGTAGGCATTCGTCGTGGCTTCGTTGCGTTCAGCGGCAACGGTCTGCGCGTTCTGGCCTTGTTGCGAGGCCGGAGCGCCAACCGCCGGACGATAGAACGGTGCCGGACCATAACCGCTTGCAAAAGCGGGAGCGGCGATCGAGGCAGAAGCGGCAACCAGCAGGGCGGCGATGAACTTGGTCTTCATGGTAGGACTCCGATAACGTTCGACTGCATTTCAGGGAGGCGTCGCAGGGAGCTACTGAGGTGTGTCTGCAACGTCGATGGAATGCAGTGTATACCCCTACTATTGAAAATTTGTGCCGATAAACTGAAATTACTATTCCTCGCTGCGAAACAATCTCTCAGACGTAAGCGCGGCAAGGCTCGACGATGATCGGTCCCCATTGACCAAGTTTTTTGAAGCCGAGACCATAGAGCGGGGAGGGTTTAGAAAAGGGCGATAGCCCTTGGAGCCGGAAAAGCGGAGAACAGTGGAAAATCCCAACCCAAAACAAAAACGGCATTGTGATTTCTCACAACGCCGTTTGCAAACTTTACCGCTGAATTCTCTGGGGTGGCTGATGGGACTCGAACCCACGACGACAGGAATCACAATCCAGCCGTCAAAGTGTCCAAAAGCCTTTACCAGTATAGCTTTTAAGATCAGGTTTTGGAACGGATAGGCACTTTTGCCCCACGGTTTTACGCGGTTCTCAGGGCATCCGTTCCGAAATTCCAGACCTTTTAGGCGCACCCTCCATTGTCATTTACCTTACGGAATTGCCGGTCGCACAGCCGTCCGTTTCGGGGCGGATGGCGCACACGTACCCCTGCAGGTAAATCACTTTTTGCCGCTCGGCGTCGGCGTCGTCGGCGATACTGAAAAGAGCGAGTCCAAACGCTGGTGAGAGGTCTGCCGTTCCACTGGCACCATCGCCCATGCCGCCGGGGGCGGTGGAGGCAACGGCTGAACCGCCACCGGTTGCGCGGAAGTTGGACACTGCGATGCGCAGCCGGCGAGTGCCATCAGCAATGAGAGTGCGATTGCGAGCGTTGTCAGCTTCATGGGCTTCTTTCTCCTTCGTCAGTTGATCGTCGATGGTGGCGATCCTGCCTTCCGCCACGGTGTGATCGCGCTCGGCGCGCTGCTCGGCGTCGAGCGCCGTTTTCGAAATAGCGTTGAGTTCGTTCGCATGCCGCTGGTTATCGTTGGCATGCGCAGCCTGCTCAGCCAGTAATGCGCGGCTCTCCCACACGTACGTGCCGCCGGCGCCCAACGCGATCCCCAATACGCCCGCCGCAATGCCGGTAATCCAGTACTTGTTCATCGTCACTCCCCAAGGCAGGCAGCGCGCTCGGCGCGCCGCCGGTTGTAGATCCCGTAGCAACCGTTCGAACGAATCGAGCAGTCGTACCATTTGCCGGCGCGCTTCACGCGAGCCCATGCCATGTACACCTCGCACGCGGCAGGGAAATCGCCAGCGATATAGGCCGCCCGCACGCTTGGCCCGGCCTTCGTGTCGCTCGAACGCCAAGCCCCGACGCCGCGGTTGTAGGCATAGTCGATCGCCGCGACCTTCTGGCCCGGCGTGAGCTGGTCAAATCCGGGCGTAGAGGCACGCACAGCCTCTGCGTAGCCCGCGAGGCTATCGCTGAGCATCTGCTGACATTCGGGCAGCGTGTAGCGGCGCATAGGCACGTTCGTTTCGCCAAAGCACACGGTCTGCACGTGCGCGCCGACCGTGTCATTGAACGGCGCGAGGCCGCCACGCGCGACGCACGCGCGATCGCACTCATTGCCGCCGGTGAAACTGATTACTGCGGCGGCGGCCGCAGCGCCGATGACGGCCGCGAGAGTCCGCTTGCGCGGTGGCTGGCGGACGTCACTCATCGCGCACGCTCCGTTGGCTGGTGTAGGCGCCGAGCAGCCCGAGACCGGAAATCGCCGCGCTGACCGCAAACACGAGCCAGATCGGCAATCGATCGATGATCGAACCAGGCATCGCCGACCATATGCCAGCGGCGAACGGGAGCACCGTGCCAACGATCAGCGCGCGCACGCTGTGGCGCTTGTGGGCCGTCCGCCAGTAAGAGACTGGCTTCATTGCTTACCCACCTGTGATTTGACGAAGAAAAACAGCGCCGTGCCTAGCAGACCGATCGCAGCCAAAATGCCGCGCTCGATTAACTTGTTGCGCATGTCGATCCAGAATTCTTTGCGCGCCTTACTCTCCGCGATCAACGTCTCGTGATAAGCACGATGGCCGAGCGGGTCGTCGTCCGGAAAGCCTGCCTTCAATTCCTTCATGTCTGCCCGAATTTCGGCCAGCACGTCTGTGTTTTCGCCATGCCGCTGCACGATATCGGCCCGCAAGCCGTTGATCGCAGTCACGACGGCATCGTCGCGCCCCCGGTCGGCGCGAGCCTCGAAATCCTCCACGACTGGTTCACCCATCAGCGCCATCCCCGTTTGACGTCTTGCGTTTGATCTTCGGCTTACGCCGTTTGCCCTTGCTCGAGCACGTCGACCGCACCGGCGAATTCCGGCTGCGCTTTCAGGTAGTCGTACGCCTGTTGCAAGATTGGCTCGGTGAGGTTCGGCGTGAAGTTGTATTCGCGCGTGTCGTAGGCGTCCTGCTCGCGCGTCACGTGCAGACTGACGAAGACGCCGACAGACTTTTTCCCGCTCACATACATGACCCGGATATAGGCGTCAGCGATCGGAATGCCGCGGAAGCTGAGCGTTTTTTGAAGTGCCATGTGCTTCTCCCTATGAGGGGTTGTAGGTGTTGCCGGTCACCAGATCGACGTAAATGTTCCCGGTGCTCCATGTGAGCAACGTGCCGTGTGCGCCGATATCCGTCGCGAAGTACTGATATCCGCGCACACCGTTGCCGAGTGCGGTCAGATCGGGCCGGTTCGCGAGCAGCCCCTGATGACGCAGGGCGACGGGGAGCCAGCCGACATTACCCGTACCGCTCTGCTTCGAGAAAAGCGCGATGCCGGGCGTGGTCGACGTGTCGAGCCGCTGTGCGATCGAGCCCGGCACGGCCGTGATGCTCCCCTCCGGGTTCTGTGCGATGGGGAGAATGTCGACGGCGAGCTGCCGCCCGTCGACGCTGTTTCGCATGATTCCGGAGTGCTTGACCTGATTGCGGTTCGATGTCTGCACGACCCACGGCGCGATGAGGTTGCCCGTTGTCGAATTGCTGTCGATCGTGTTATCCCAGCCGTCGAGATTGGTCGGGAATTCCTCTTCGAAGGTCCACGACACGCCGCCGTCGCTGACGGTGCCCGCTGTGTGAGTCGGCGGGGTCGCCCCGGTCACGCCGCCTGCAGCCGTCGAGTACACGCGGTTCACGTTCGTGACGAAGGTGCCAGCGCCAACGTTGGTGGCCGCCTGCCATTTCACATTGCTACTGTCGCCCGGCGTGCTGATGTTCGACGCGACCCACGTCCAGAGAATCGTGCCGTCGCTCACGGTGCCGGCGGTGTGTGTCGGCGGTACGCCGCCAGCGTTTCCGAAAGTCGTGGTGTGATAGATATTCAGGCCGTTGAAACAGAACGCGGTACCGGCGTTGACCACCATGCCGGCGGTCCACTGGATATGCGAGTTGGTCGTGACCTTCACGCCATAGAGCTGCGTCTTTTTCGCCTGGTCGTCGTCGCAGATGTTGCCCTGGACGACGTTCTTACGCGCGAGGCCGCCGAACGCGGGGGTCATCGTGATACCGGCGTATGGCAGTTGCGCCGCAGTCAGGTTCGCTTGCCCGTTGTTCTTGCACGTGTTGCCCTTGACCGTATTGCGCTCGCCATAGATGCCGATGCCATGGTTTGCATTGAGCATGCACACATTGCCGATGACAGTATTGCGATAGCCCGTCACCGAAATGCCGTTGTCGAGCGTTCCCTGTGCATGGTTGCCGATGACGCGATTGCCCCAGCTGTCGTATGTGATCCCGATCAGCTCGGCCGCATTGCCAGATTCGGTCGTGTTGCCGATAAGCTCGTTGCGATTCGCGCCGTTCGAAACCCAAAAGCAGAAGCTCCCGTTCGATTGCCCGTCATTGCCCATGACCTTATTGCGGAAGGCGCCCGTGCCGGTGAGCGCGATGCCGGTAAGGCCGCAGTCGTGAAATTCGTTGCGCACGAAGTGGTTTCGATCGCTGTCGCAATAAATCCCGTGCTGAGTGGTGGCCGTAACCACGCAACGCTCCACGTGATGCTTGTTCTTGCCGTTGGTGTTGAGCGCGTACGTGCCGCCGGTGAACGTGATATTGCGCAGCGATACCCGGTTGCCGCCCATCATCAGGGCGCCAGCCCCGGTAATCGTAATGGTCGTCTGCCCGAACACGCCGCGCACGTCTGCCCCCCCGGGAATCACGGTTCCCGCCGGGACGTTGAAGTTTCGGCCCGGCAAGCGCACATAGCGACCCTGCGCGACCGACAGATTGCACGCCTCAAGAAAGGTGGCGTAGTCGTCCAGGTCGATCACCTCGCGTAGCTTGTCCTGAACTGTGCGCCCGACCGCGCCGTCGCCGTCCTGCTCGAAGCCCACGACCGCTGAGCCGCCTGTGCTGCTCAGCTGCCCCGCGATTTCGCTGACGAGCCCATCCCACACGAGCGCGCCAAAGCGATCGAAGACCACCTGCCGATACGTTCCAGATCCCCAAATCGTCGCTTGGCCCCGGCCGTCCAGCTTCACCGGATTGGTATTCTGGATTGTCTGCGCCTGGTCCTGCCATGTGTCGAGCTTGTTTTCCGTGCCCGGCGCGTAAAAATAGACTGATCCCCCTACAAGCGGGCGTCCGTTGATATCGACGAATTGCTGTCGGCCATTAGGAAGTAGCGAACCCATGGTCTAGAATCCTTACGTCAAATGAGCGGAGAACCGCATGAATGATTTTTGGCTGGGTGTCATCGCAAGCGGCTTGTTCACGGGTTTCATTCGCTTAGCGGCGCGCTGGTACGGCCGCAGCCCCTACGATCCCCGGAAGGAACGGCAAAAGCTGATTGACCGGATCAATAGAACTCCGCTCGACCGTCACTGGCGCCTGGCCAGCAAGCGCCTCTTGCGCGAGCCGCCGGTTACCCGTTTGATCAAACATATTTTTTGCAACACCCGCACCTAGTCGGATACCCGGCACCTTTTCTGCAATCGAAAGCAGCGCATTGACGGCGGAGTTCGAAATCGCCGCCGCGGTGTTGGAGTGATTTACGGCTGACCCGGCCGGCTCGGCCTGCACATTCGCTGCTACACGCCCGATTTGCTTCAATTGCGCAACCTGTCCCGGGTCGAACAGAGCGTTCAATTTCTGCGTGCCGATCGAGTTCAGCGCCTTGTTGTAGCCGGACTGAGAGAACGTACCTACCTCATCGCTCGCGCCACCGAGCGCCTTCTGTTTCAGGTAGTCGACCATCTGACGACGTAGCGCCATGCCTTGGTCCGGCACGATGTTCAGCATCGCGTTGATATCGCCGACGTTTCCGTTGAGCACAAATCGATTGAAAAAGGTGTCCGGAACGGCTTTCCCGCTGACGACCGCATTCAACGCCGGGACCGCGTCAATCGTGTCGAATCGCTCTTTTGCGACGGCGCGCGCTTTGTTGAATGCGGCCAGCGCAGCCGCGCCCTGGTCGGCTTCGCCGCCTAACAGCGGTTGTGCGTTATCCAGCGCCTTGCGCACGATTCCAAGCGCCGATACGACGTTGCCCTTGCCGCGCGCTTCAGCATCGGCGATGTCCTGTCCGAGAATGGATTTAAACTGCTCGGCCGTGCTCACGGTCAGAGGAGTTTCGGGCGATTGAACTTCACCTTGCGCGTTTTCGCGTCCGACGAATTTCGTGAGTTGCCGATCGACAGATGGCGGTAGGTGCAAATCACGCATCTGCTGCGCAAGTTGGTCCCGGGCTTCACTCACGAAGGCGTCCGCATCGAGGGGAACATCGTTCCCGTGGATGGCGTTGGCCTGGCTATACAGACTGCTGACACCCTTTTGCGCCTCGGCATCCTTCTGCGCGAGGGCGTTCATAACGCCTTGGCCGGCTTGATATTCACCCGGTGCTTCGAGCGCGCCCTGATTATTCAACGCGTCAATGAGCCCGCGATTCTGGTCGGCATAGCGTTGAGCGAGCTGCTCGCCGCCGATCTTGCCGCGGGTGTTGCGCTCGAGTGTGAACTGAGTCGGGTCGCGAGTCGCCTGCCCAAGCGTTAAGCTGCTGTCGGGCCCGAGCACCGCATCGCCCTCGGCGCGCCGCAGCAACGCGGCCGCGTCGATCGTGCCGTCCCGGGATAGAGCATCGGTCACACGTTGACGGGTCGCGGCGAGGATCGATTGCGGAATCGCCGAAATGTCGATGTTCTGATCCTGCGCAGCCTGCTGGATCAACTCATCAGCATTCACGCGCGCCGCCGCCCGGGTGCTGGGCATCGTGGAGCGAACAGCGCTTACGAGGCGGTCAACGCCGGTCGCGAGTCTGTCAGCCACCGCGCCGACTGCGCCGCCGACCACCGCGCCGGCGGCGCCACCGGCAGCGCCGCCCGCGACCCGGCCGGCGAAGTCGCCGACGGTGTCACTGCCATGCAAAGGCTGCGCGCCGCCCGTGACCGCGCCAGCGAGCGCGCCGCGCCCGAGCGTCGACAGCGCGCCGGCGGCAGGTGCCATGATTTCCGCGCCCACCAGATTGACCGGGTTCGCGACAGCGTCGGCCAGCTGGCCGACTGTCTGCTCTGTGCCGTTCCATGCATCGGGTGTGACTGCATCCACGCCGCGGCGAATAAGCGTGTCAACGTCCTGTAGGTGCGGGTCGTGACCGATTAGCGCGCCTGCGGAGTTGATTGCGGCGTTCACCGGGTTTGCCACGAAACCGGCAGCATCAGCGACGCCATGGCCGACCGCGCGCGCCGTGCGCCCGATCTGGTGCCCAACCTGCTCGAGGAAGCCGGGTTGCTGTTGCGCCTGCGGGTTGCCGCGCGCCGCGAGCGCGGCGAGCAAATCCGCATCGCTGATACCGGATAGTTCCTGTGGCGTGGCCGCGTTGGCCGTGCCGGAAATCGCGCTCGCCACCGCGTCACCCACACGCGCGAGCATGCTGGGTTGCTGCGGCGCCGCTTGAGGCTGATTGCGTTGCACGGTCTGAACCACCGCCGCAAGCTTTTGCGGATACTGCGGATCTTCCGCGTAGCCCTGCAGGCCATTTGCGAACTTGCCGACGTCTGAGCCCGCGCCAACAACGCCGGGATATTTCCGCGCGAGCAGGTTGGCTTGATCGGTGGCGAACGCGTCGGGCGAAGAGTACGCGCGATAGTTGTCCGTCGTTCCCGTCGCGTTGTCGGTGGCCGCCACGCCACCGCCCGAAAAGTCTTTCACGTTCCCGAGATTGTTCGTGCCCGGCACAACCGATTTGCCCCAGCCGGTTTCGAGACCCCATTGCGCGAGCAGCAAATTGGGATCGACGCCGAGCTGTTGGCCGGCCGACGCCGCGGTGCCTGCGTGCTGCGCAATGAAGGCGGCAGGTGTGTGTGCAGCGGCCGGCGCCGGCCCTAGCGACGATAGAAGCGCATCGTCCGAAATGTTGTCGAATTCAGCCATTCAATGCCCCATGGCGCGCAGACGCGCGGCAAATGCCGGATCGCGAGCAGCACGCTGTTGCGCGAGCGCGAGCTTTTGCTGGTCGCTCAACGTCGACAAGAGCGCGGCCGACGACGATTGCGCCGCTGCTTGCGGCTGCGGATGCGACGCGGGTTGAACGGCACCTGATTGCTGTTGCGGCGTCGCCGGCGGCTGGCCCGGTCGCGGCTGATCGGCATACGCCTGATTCGCCGACGAAATGATGCCGGGGATCAACGCCGCACCTGACCCGGCTTGCGCCTTCAAACCTTCGATGGCGAGATCGCGAGCGCGAGCTTTCTGCTCGATCGTGGCCGGCGTGTCGTTCGCTTGAGGAAAATATTTCTTGTCCTCGTTCGCAAACTCGTCTTGCGAAATTGCGGCGCCCGATTCCTTGCGCAGGACGGCCGAAATGAAGTTGCGCTTCGCCTGGTCGTAGCTTTGCTGCTGGTCGCTATTGAACACGTTCGTTGCGGTCCCGAGCGCGCCCCCGACGCCGGGCACCGACGTTGCAAGGCGGTTGATGAGGCTTGTATTCGTCGTGCCGCCAGCTTCGAGCTGACGCAGTGTGTTCTGCGCGTCGAGCGCGCGAGCGCCGAACGCGACGGCATTCCCTTGATCCTGATTCAGGTTGTTCGCGGTGCCGCCGATAGGCTGACCGTTCGCGCCCATGACCGGCGTGGACTGTCCGTTCACCTTGTTGACCACAACGCCATTCTTCGGATCGAATTCGAGCGCGCGCATGTTCTGTCCGCGCGTTTCAGTAGCGGCGGTGAGATTCTGTCCGCGGATAGTCGATGCTTCCGTGGCCTGATCGTGCCGCTGCGTCTCGCCGAATTGGGCCTGCTGCAGCGCTTGATCGATCGCCTTGTTGTGTTGGTCAAGCTGCTGCACAACCGTTAGCGCTTCGCGCTGCTTTTGGGAAACTAACATGGGGTCGTATTGCGGCGGCATAGTGGCGACCGCATCTTGCCCAAGGTGAGTCGCAGCCCACTGCCGCGCTGCGTCGTAGCTTTGCTGATCGGTGACGCCATTGAGCACCTGACCAATCGCGCCTACCTGTTGCAATGCGTTTTCGACTTTCGCTTTTTGTTGGGTGAGCTGCGCTGTCTGCGTTTCGGCGAGCGATTTCACAAGGCCGGGAACCGCAGCGCCATTACCGCTGGCCGCCACGCTATTGACGATGCCGCTCGAATTCAGCGTGCCGTCTGGATTGACGTTGCCCGGGGCCTTGAATGCATCGTTGAGGGCTTGAGACTGTGCCATCTGGCGCTGCTTATCCTGAATGGCGAGGCCCGTGAGCTGGTTCTGTTGCTGCGCGTTGGCCAGCGTCGCGACGTTCGCATAAGCCGTCAGCGGATTCTGGATCTGCGCCGGCTGAACCTGAAGAGCGATATTGGGATCGAGTGCCATGCCGTTCAACCGTAGTTCGAAGGATTGTCAAAGCCGCTGTACGAGTTGCCGTATAGCGTTGAGCCGGACGTCCCGCTGCTTTTGCCCAGCAGGCTATTGAGCAGCAGTGCGTTCGTGCCGCCGTTCACGGCAGTTGAAATGCCACCGGTTGCGGCATTCGCAGCGCCCACCGTGCCAGCCGCCTGCGCGGCCGCACCTGACGTCAGGGAATTGCCAATGCTGTTTGCGGACTGGGCCCCGAGAACGCCCGTCTGCGTCGCGGCGTTCTCGCCCGTATTGACAAGCCCAAGCAGGCGATTCGCGTTATCCGCCGCGACGCCATAGTTCGTCGTGAAATTGCCGAGGGCATTGTTTCGGTTCGCCGTATAGCCAGCCAGCGCCCGATTGAATGTGTCGCCATATGTGCTGTCGGCGAGGCCCGTCGCGAAAGTTTCCGCCCCTTTGATAGCAGCTCCAGACGCCCCGAGCCCGCGAGCCGATGCGCTGTTTTGCGACGCCTTGAGCCCTTGGTCAAGCGTGAACTGATAGCCGGGCGTTGCCGCGGCCTGCGCAGCAGTGGGAGCGGTGAAAGCCGCGTAGCTGAACTTTTGCTGAAGTGGGTTGTTCGGATCGACTCTCCATGCCGGCGTCCCATCGCTGTTCATCGGGGTTGCGTTGTACGCCTGATACCAGTTGCTGATCTGCGCTTGTGCGGAAGTGTCGCCCTTTGCTGCGGCAGCGAAGACCGCCTGCGACGGGGCAGCAGGCATGGACGACGTGTAACCCAATGCCTGCAGCAATGGATTGATCGCATTCGAACCGAGTTCGCGATAGGGCTCAAGATCGGAACGGGTCTGGTCGTATTGCTGCTCTTGTAATTGCGCAGCCTGCGTGGCCGCATCTGCTTGCGTGTTGGCGGCTGACTTGGACGCGTTGCCACCGATGACAGCTGAACCAATCCCGCCAACGGCCGCTCCGATACCGACTGCTGCTGCGACCATGATTTAGTCCCTCCCAAGCCATTTTTCATACGTCGTCTCGACCGGTTGAAAATCGAGATAACGGAATAGCGCCGAAACGTCGTGCGCGACCTTGCTACCGACAGCCCAACGCTTCACGCCGCGGCGCCTCAGCTCGGCTTCGATGAAACGGAACATGCGAACTCCGACAGTCCCTGTGCGACGACTTGGCGCAACGAAGAAGATATCCGGCGAGCACGTGAGGCATGATCGATAGTGCAGCCCCGGCGCAATGAAGCACACGAAGTAGGCGACGATTTCGCCGCGCTCGCGACCCACAACCATCATCAGCGTCCCATCTGCTTCACGGGCGCGGTAGACGTCAACCATAGGCTCCAACGGCACGCCGTGATCCTTGTGCGTTGAAATTTCGCCATAGTGCTCGCGCAATAGCGGCAATAGCTCGCTATAGACGGATGAGAACGGCTCGATGACAAAAGTGATCATCGGGCGGTCCGGATATCAATGACGACGTTGATTCGATCGCTCGCGCTATTGTTAATTACCTCGTGCTCAAGCGCGTTGTTGAACCACCAAACCTCGCCGGGGCGCATGCCGATCTGTTCGTCCTCACAGCGGAACACATTGCCTGGTTCGCTTTCGAGAACCAAGTGATGACGCGTGTAATACGTGGCATGCGCCGGCGTATCTGCATGCGGGAAGATCCTGCCGCCCGGCTTGAGCTTGTTGATCATCACACGCCCGAGCCTTTCGCCATGCAGGCGCGCCATCAGACCCATTACGAGCGGGCGCGCTTCCGTGAGCAACTTGTACGGTGGGTAATCGATACTCTCGTGGGGATCATGCGTGAGAATATGTTGCTCAACTTCTGCCTGAGTCTCTTTCACGGCTTTCACCGGAAAGCGCAGCATGATTGTTTCCGTGTCGCCGAACGGACCTTGCGGATAGTCTCGAAGGTACGTATCTTCTTTCCACAAATGCGGATTGCGCTTGATAGCAGCAAGCAACGGCATCACGTCGACGCCTTCAGCGATCTTGAGGAAATTTTTCACGCGTCGGCCTCCGCACCAGTGAGCGTCAGCGTCACGCCGTCACCATCAGCGAACAGCTCGGTCGGATTGACGATTTTCAGATTGAGGATTTCGGTGATCGGCAGCGACTTACCGGCGGGCACCGATACCTGATGCACGCGCGTGGCATCGTCTGCGCTGCCGCCGGTCGGCACCAGATACACATTGAGCGTTACCGCGGCCACCGTCGGGTTCCAGGCGTTGGCCGATTGCACAGACCCCTGTTTCTTGAGGCTCGGCACATAGACCGCGGCGGGTGCGCCAGTCAGCACTAATTGACCAAATGTTTTCCAAGCAACGGACATGGTTCAGCCCTCAATGAGTTTGCGCGTGTCGTCCGACTGCGGCGCACACGATGCGACAGGTTCAGGAAGCGGCGAGCACGCGCTGATGTGCACGCCGATGGGATCGGGTAATGTGGCCCAGGCGGGGCTGGCCGGCACTGCGACCGGCAGACCCATCACAAGCGCTTCGAGCGCCACCACGCGGCCAAGAATCGCCGTCATGAGGGCCGCGTACGGATTCGTTTCAACGGTGAGCTGTAAATCCGCAATTTCTTCCGCGTGCTCGCCGAGTTCCTTCGTATGGTCGAGTACGGTCGCGGTCAGCCCGGCGAGGTCACCGCCGCCGATGCCACCGGTGCGCGTGAACAGCGCAAGCAGGAATTCGCGCCAAACCGGCCGCAGTCGGCCAGACGGATCGGTCAGCGTCACTTCCGGCGGCGGCATCGGGGCTTTCGTATTGATAGCCATCACGCCCCCAACTCGGAATCGATATAGGCGCCGTTCAGAGCCGTTTTGACCTTCGCCGACCACGACACTTCGAAGACGCGTTCGACGGCCCGGCCGCACCGGTTGAACGACACGATCTTGCCGAATTCGCCGCGCGCGCCGAGCCCGCGCGAAATGTAATTGCCCCACGTACGCCCGCGCGTGTCCGACCAGCGCAAGCGCACCTGCGGTTCCTCAACGTCGACAGGACTTTCACCGACTTCCATATCGAGAACAAAACGATCGAGGAAGATCCGCTTTTTCTCGTTCGAAATAGCGGGGAACGAGCGAATGTGAATCATCGGCGTGCCCGCGTCGTCATAGGCATCGGACGTCATTTCGTATAACGCGCCGGTTTCCCAATCGCCTACGAGCTGCATGCCGTTCCAGCGGGCGAAGCACGCCGCGCGGTGACGGAGAAGAGTTCCGTCGGGCGCGAGGCCCGCGCGCTGGTGCCATTGGCTCGTCGCGAGGTCAAACGACCAGGTCTTTTCCGCGCTCGGAAAGGTGATGGTGTAGAAGGTGTGGCCATTCTCGGTATGCGAATAGGCGAACGCATCATCGACGCGCGGATAGCCCTTCATTTCGGCTTCGAGCGCGTGCGTGGAGATGCGAAGCGCGCTCATGTCGCTGCTGCGGAAAATGAACGCAGCGCCCTTGTCGTCACTCGATAGCCAATACACCGACGTATCGACGTTCGATACGGTGGCCGCAGCCGCGCAACCGTGCTGGATGAACACGCCGGGATAGCGCGAAAAAGCGAAGTCGGCGTCGCCGGAGTTGTACCAAATCTCCGTTGTCCGCTGGCCGAAAATCCAGATAACGCCGTTGACCACAGCGTTCGCGACGGTCTTGTCCGGCGCGCCATTCTTCGCCGCGATGTCGAGCGGGTCGAAGGTAACGGCAAGCGCGCCGGTCACGTAAAACTGCCGCGTGCCGGGCTGATTGAAGATCATGAAATCGTCGAGCACCGAAACGCGCGGCGAGCCATAGAACCCAGGGTCGTTGATCTGCGCGAAATCGTACGTGGTCAAATCCACCGTGTAACCGGCTTCCGTGCCGTCGACGATGACCAGCGTCAGGCTGTTGTCCTCCATCGACACGGGCCCGCTCGTCGACGCCACCGTACCGAGAAGCGTAAATGACCAGTCCTCCAGAACGCGGTACACCGAGTTCGCGACTACTGCGAACAGATCGCCGCTGCTCGCCGTGAAGAGCCCGCGAAATGCCCGCAAGGGCGCGGTCGCGCGCAGGACTAGCCCAGGCGTCAGATGGTAAGTGGTCGGAAATTCGGCGTCACCCGGGTTCTGTTCCGGATAAAGGTTCACGCACCGCTGCGCGCTCGCGATAAGCGAGCTGGCCTGATATGCCCCGCCGAGAAGTGGAAGCTTCATGCGCGCCACCCGTAATCAGCGCCGCTCGGCCAGAACCATGCGAGCAGCCCGCGGCGCCGCGTCACCATGTAGCCGAAAATCAGCGTGGTCTTCAGGCCGTCAGCGTCGACCATATAGATGCGGTACGGTGCGCGCGGCCGGCGATATTGATTCGCAGGAAACGGCGCGAAGGTGAAAACGTTCCCGATGGCGGTGATCGATTGCGAGGGGTAGCCCGGCAGTTCAAACGTCAGCGTCGAGCCCGTCAGGTCGATCGTATCGATATCGTCGGTCGCGTCGGTCGAATAGATGTCGACCACTACGCGGAAATCGTCATCGCGAGCAACTTCGAAATCGCGTTGCTGGGCCGGCGAATCGAGAGCCACCGAGAATTTGACGTCCATCAGAAATACTCCGTAGGCGTGCTTTCACCCGATGCCGGTGTACTGATGAGGCTCGTAATTTCACGTTGGCCCCAATCCCATACGTCCTGTGTCAGCCCCTGGCCGAATGACGGCGCCGCGAGAAACGATGCCATGAAGACGTACGGCTCTTCAGCAGCTTCGGGAATCTCCTGAAGCGTCCACCGCACGCGCTCATCCTTTTTCAGGCTCGCGTGCGCGGCGGATACTTTCTGCTCGGCAATAAGCAGATCCTCGTCATCTGGCGTTTGACCGTTCCCGACAACCTTCAGGTTCTGAAGCACGCGCTTCGCGAGGTCTGCTACCGTCGCCATGGTTACGCCTTCGGAGGCTGCGGCGGCACGAGCGCCGTGAGGCGATCAATTTCCGCCTGCATCGTGGCGATCTTCGCGTCCGACTCCGATTTAGCCGCTGCGAGCGCCGAGTCGAGCGCGGCCGCGGCGGCGCTGTCTTTCTGCGCGCTCAGGTCGGCCAATGCCGAAGCGCGCGCCGCATTCATCTCCGATTCGAGCTTGCCCATCGCGGCGTTGAACTGCTCGCGGGTGCACGTATCGCTGGCCGGCTGTTTCTCGTCGCCGCTTTCCGGATCGGGCGCCGCGCCCTTATAGCCGGTCACCTTGAAGTGCGAGTTGTTGACCAGCTTCGAGGCGATGAAATCGGGCACCGTCAGGGTAATGCCGCGCTCGAACACGGTGCCCTTATGCTCGACACTCGGCGTGTTGTCGGCGCCTTTCGGGTCGCCGATGAAAGTCACTTTTGCCATTGCTGTTCGCTCCATTCGTCGAGGGCGGCCGGCTGGCCACCCTCACGCGCGTTATGCGCTGGGTGGCAGGAAAACGACCGTGAGGTCGACGGTGCCGGCCTGGCCGGTGGCGGGCGCCGCGTGCACCGTCACGTCGATCGTGTCGTCACTGACGAGCGTCAGCGGCTTCGCCGTCGACGCGCTCGCGCGGGCGATACCGCCGGCCTGACCGATGTTCGATGCCGCGATGAAATAGTCCGGATCGACGCCGTACCCGACATCGAGGGTGATCGTCGGTGCGCCGTTCGAATCGAGGTCCGACGCAGCAATGATGACGTCGACGATCGTCGAGCCAGCCGCCAACTTCGGGCCCGTCAGCACATCATTGAGAGCGAGCGCGGCCGTCAACGTCGCGCGCATCGTCTTGCATTTCAGGCCTGCGGCATCGCCGGCGCCCGGCATCGCGTCCGGTCGGCCGTCCGGATTGCTCATCTGAATAATGGTCATATCAAGATCCTCAGAAGTGGTACGTGTCTGGAAGACGCGCCGCGCGAGCGCGGCGTCCTCTCAGGCTTAGGCGTCGGCAACAGCGGCGGTGTAGACCGTCACCAGGCCATGCTGCACGAGATTGTCGGTATCGTCGGGACCGCGGCCGAAGAGCAGCTTTTCAATGCCGCGAATTTCCTGAACGCCGACGCCCGTGCGGAAACCGTAATCACGAACGTTGGTCGTCGACTTCGTGCGCTGCGCCCATGCAATACCGACTGCTTGCGCGCCGCACAGGAAGTTCGCACCGCATTGAATGCCTGCCGCGCCCACCCCCGGCAAGAACGGAATTTCGGGAATCTCGCGGATGATTACGCCGTCCCACTGCAACGAACCGCCGGTGAACAACGGGTTGTTGGCCAGCGCGCCGCTCTCGCGCGGGCGCGCCGTACGGTTGGCTTCGACCATCGCGGGATCTTTGCCCAAGTCGCGGAAGGAAAGCGAGTTCGCGAACATCACGAACCATTCCTCATCTTCCGACAGGCGGATCGGCTTGATGGCGGGCGACGCGAGTTGCGCACGGCGCTTGGCCAGGCTGACGATGTCGCACGAAAGCTTATCGGCGGTGTTATCGAGGTTCGCGAGCGATGCCGAATGATCGTTGCCGCTGTTGTTGCTCAGCGCTGCGCCGAATAGCACACGGTCATTGTTGTCGGCGAGCCATGCATCTTTCTGAGCTTCGGAGGCGGTCGTATACAACATGCCGTTGATGGAGTAGAAAGCCGCGATCGTGCCGTCGCGCATTTTCTCCATGGCCCAAAGCTTGAGGCCCGTCTTGCCGGCGTCGCGCAGATCGATAACCGACTTCTGTTCGTCCCAATCGGTCACAACCACCGCGTTACGCAACGGATTGACCTCAACAGACATCGAGCGCGAATCGAGTTCGTCTTCGTTGCCTTCGAGTACCTGATTGCCCGTGACCCCGTCGCCCTTGAGCTTGCGCACGTTGGCGAAAGTGACGCGATCGCCCGGCTTACGGGTCAGGTCGTCTTTCAGTTGGATGATGGAATTCTCGTCGGTGCCCATGTAGCGCTTGAAGCGCGAGTCACGGACGTATTCCATGAAAAATTGATCATCCCATTGCTGGGGGGTTAGACCTTGGCGTGCGACTGTGTCGACCATTTGTTACCTCGGTTTCAGAATGTCATTGAGTGGCGTCGGCCCGGTCCACGTCGGCGCCGATCGGGGGCCGGCAGAACGGGCAGTCGCCAGTGATTTCGGAAGAGCGGGCGCGGAGGCTTGCGTCGTGGAGGCTTCGGCCTGTTGTTGCTGTTGCTGCTGACCTTGAATTTCAGCCATGATCTTTTCGCGCAGCTTCGCTTCATACGCGGTCGGATCGTCGCCGATGTCGGTCAACGCCTGGATACGCTGGGCCTGCTTGTACATCCATTCCCATGGATGCCGCTGCTTCGCCAGTTCCGCACCCAGCGCGGGGTTCTTCGCTACTTCTGCTTGGAACACCGCGAGCTTTTCGTCCACGTCCTGATGCTGGTTGCGCAACATCATTTCGGAGACGTTCATCCGCTCATTGAGAAGCGCCTGTTCAAAGGTCAACGGCGTTTGCTGTTGCTGTTGCTGCTGACCTTGCTGCCCGCCGCCGGCGCGCAGATGCTTAAGCTCTTCCTCGAAGCGAATGGCCTTTTCCTTCCAGTCCTGACGGCCTTTACGCTCTTCTTCCAGCGCTTTCAACGGAACTAGCTTGTCCTGTTCGGGTGCCGGCGGCGCACCATCTGCAGACTGTTGTTGCGCGCCTTCGCTTTCTCCTGCTGGCTGCGCCGTCGTCTGCGTTTCGCCCGTGCCTTGAGTTTGAGCGTTGTCAACTGTTGCAGCAGCGGTATTGACATTGCTCGACTCTCCGCGAAGAACGTTTTCCAAGCTTTCCATTTCTAGCTCCCAACAACGCCCGATTCGACCCGGCGGCAGTCATACACGCCCGAAGCCCGGCGGCGGCTACTGCTCAATCTGTACGACCTGCGGCGCCTGCTGCGCAGCCGCGATGTTCCTGATAGCGGTGGATTGCGCAGCACCGGCCTGCGCATCGAGCTTTCTGATTTCGGCCGCAGTCTTCATCTGGTCGAGAGTCGACGGTCCCTGTGCGGGCACAGCGGCGGCCGCCGGCTCCTGCGGCTGATGCGCCTCGCTCATCGCTTTCACGGCCTGCGCGTGTGCGTGTTCGGCCTCGGCAGTCGTCTTGGAGATATCCGCCTGGGCCTTCGCCGTGTTGATCTGCTGAGCCTGCTGCTGAGCACCAGCGTTCTGCTGCTGTGATTGCTCGAGCATTTCAATGAGCTTGTCTTTATTGCGGAGCTGAGACGCTTCGATCAGCACTGCCGGCGGCAACGGAACGCCCGATTGCGCGAGCTGCGTGAGCATCTGGAACTGCTCGGCCTGAATGTTGGCGACGTCCGGACCTTCCTCGATCGTGATATCGACGTCGAGCCCGGCAATGTCGTTGTCGACGCGCACAATCTGCTGCAAACGCGGATCATTCGGCTGCATGGGAGGCTGAACCTGTTGCAGGTATTGCGCGGCCTCCGCAGGGTCGAGTTCGCCGAGAGCCTGCTGAAGCGTCACGGGCTGATTAAGGCCGACCCACTTCGCGTTTCGCTCGTCGTCGGTGACGCGAATCCATTTCTCACTCGTCCAGAACTGGCGAATGCACAACCAGGAAGCCTCATAAACCTGCTTCGTCCACTGGCGAAGGTCGTCGATAATCGGTTCGACCTCGATCGCGCCACCGGCTTGCTGTGACTGAATCGCGCGGCCCGACTGAATGCGAGGATCCTTGCCGGCCATCGCGGCATTCGGGCCGCTTGCCTGAAGTTCGCCGGTTACCTGCTGCATCAACTCGATTTGCGCGGCCGCCATATCGCCGGTGGGCAAGATGCCGAAATCCTTGTTCAACTCACCGGCGTTCTGGATTTCGATATGCCCGTCCGGTTTCGCGAGTTCGCGGCGCGCCTGATCAAGGTCGCGAATGGCGTTCTGATTGCCGAAGGTCTGCCGCACGCTGATAAGGTGCAGCGCCTTGGAACGGCGTTTGTTCAACTCGTCCTGCAGCGAAAGCATGTCCGTGACATGCCCGTACCGGTTGTTCTCGCGATCGACATACGCCGAGCGCAGATGAAGCGTGCTCGTCGGCTGGCCGTTGCGATCGAGATACGGCGACACCATCGGCTCTTCGAGATAGCCACCCTTGGTGAACGTCGCAATCATCCAGACGCCTTTCCAGATGAAATGGCACTGGACGATACGCACGCGAGTGCGGCGGTTATCGCACCACGTCGAGAACTTCGGACGATCGTCGTATGTCTGGCTCATCGAGTTCGAATTGAGCGTCGCTTCGATGATGTCTTCGCGGCCCGGGTAATCGTCGATGGCCTGCTGCTTGTCGGACCAGATCACGATGCCCCCTTGTACCGTGCGTCGCTGAAATCCTTCTGACGGCTATACGCGTCGTACCAGATACGATCCCACGGGATGCGCGCGATATCGACGTCGTAACCATCGGGGCTCTGTACTGCGGTGATATCGACGCCGCCATAGCCTTCGATCAGCATGTCTTCGTACACGTCAGACCGAATGACGTCGAAGTCATTGCGGTCGGCGACGTAGCGCAGCGAATCGGTCGCGGCTTCACTAAGTTGCTCTTCAGCCGGGTCACGCGGGAATGCCTTCGGATCGCTCCGCATGCGGCGCTCGAAGCCGCGCAGGTACTCCACCTTGCGCTTGACGTAGTTGACCGTCACCGCGGGCTGACCGCGCTTTCGGAGAATCTCCAGTTCGCGCGGCGTCCAGTGCTTACCATCGTAGTAATCGCGTGCGCGCTCAGAACGCTCGCGCGGGTCGCGCGTCATCCACTCAGACTCTTCGAACCACCGGCACAACACGGTCGCGTCCGGTGCGTCGTCCGCGCCGGACTGGTCGTAACCGATATTCGCCGTGACGGTCAGGCTGTTTTCCATGATCCGTCATCCGTGTCATCGTTGTTGAACGCGCGGTCCCAGCTGTCGCGCTCGACCGGCCGCTGCTCCTTCACCGGAATAATGGCGGGGTGCGCATCGGCGATCGCGCGACCAATCAAGCTGCCAGCGTCGACCTCGTCGTCGTGCTTCGCGGTCGGGAACTTGATGTACTGGTCGAGCACGTCGTCGCCTTCCGGCCCGTCCGGTAACCAGATGCAGCCGCTCGAGGCCATGCCCTGAAACGCCTGCGCCTTGACCTCTTTATCGTTGCCGTGCGGGCTGATTGGTTCAATGCGAACGAACTGCTTCTCGCGGCGCATCGCGGCGGTAACGAAACCGGCGACCGATTTCCAGTTGTTGTCGTCTTCCGGAAACCAAGCGAGCGGCCGGTACTTGCGAATCAGACCGGTGCGCTTTTCCTCGGGCGGAACCTCATGGTTCTCCGCAGCCTTCACGTTGCCGACCACATTGGCGCACAGCTTGTCCATCGTGATCTGTTCGCGAAAGCCATCGATCAGATAGACGTTTTCGAAATGGTCAACTCCCCACACACGCACGCATGCGAAATCGGCCGTGTCGGTGCCGCTCGGCGCGTGATCGCTCGTCATGTAGTAGTTGAGGCGCAGCGGCTGACTGCCCGGGCGGTACCGCCGAAACCAGTGCTTCTGGAAGTAGGTGCCCTCGGCGGGCGCGGGCTTCTGCTGATACAGGGAAGACCACGTGCGGCGATTGAGCTTGAACGGCTCCCAATGCTGCAGGCTGAACCATTCGGGCCATAGCGTTTCGCCAATCTGGCGGCCGAGCGGATCATCAGCGCGGTCCGCGATCGCCGGCAGACAGATGACGTGCCACACACGACCGTCGCGGCCTTTGAACACACCCGACTCGCCGTCCCAGTCTTCCGGCAGAATGCGGCCGGCCACGTCGTCTTCGTGCCAACGTGTCTGGATGATTACCTGCGGCGCGCCCGGGATAAGGCGCGAGCAAAAGTCATCGATATAGGCGTCCCATGTCGAATTGCGGACCGTCTCGGACTCGGCTTCCTTGCGGCCCTTGATCGGATCGTCGAGCACGCCGAGCGCGCCGCGGTTACCCGTCAAACCAGCAAGCAGACCGCCTGCCATGAATTCAGAACCGTTATCGAGCGTCCATTGGTGCGCGGCCCGGTTGTCGCTGACAAGCCCGATATTCATCAGGCGTTGAAAGCTCATCGACTTCACGAGCTGCCGCGCACGGCGCCCTTGCTTCATCGCGATTTCGGTCGCGTAGCTCGCAAGAATGGTGTTGCGGCGCGGCTTGCGCGCCATGAACCACGGAACGAAGACGATATCGCTGTAAGTGCTCTTCGCCGAGCCCGGCGGCATGAGTACCATGAGGTTCGGAATCGTACCGTCGTCGATGCCCTGCAGCTTCGTGCAAAGCAAATGATGGTGCGCGGCGAGCTTGCCGATGCGCATCATCGAGAACTGGTCCTCGTCAGCAGCATCGGTAATGGGCACGGTCGGAATGTCTACCATGCATGCGAAGTCGGGAAGGCTGCGGCGCGCGAGCAATCGCCGCGCGGCCATAACGTCTTCAACAGTGAAATCCCGACCGCCCATTCAATCGACCTTGATAGATGCCAATGCCCGCAATTGCTCTTCGGAGAGAGAGGTAACGTCAACCGTCGTCGTGACGATCGGACCGCCGGCCGGTCCGGATATTTCGCTCTTCACCCTGTCCTGATTCCAGCCCATCAAGCGCGCAATGCTGTCGAGCGCACTTTTCTTGTCGGCCCACTTGACCTTTTTCGTAACCGTCGGCGCGGGCGTCGTGTTGCCTTCCTCGTCGACCTCAACCGTCTGCTGCGTGACGACTTCGAACCCTGCGAGCGAAGCGGCCGTGGCCGCATCCAGCTCGGGAACATCTTTCAGCGTTCCATCCGGACGATAGAAATTGCGGGGGTCAGAAAAAGCTAACCGCGCATATTCTTCGAGCACCCGTTCACGCGTTATTTCAAACTTGCTCGCCATCGACAGTCGCCGAGCGGCAATCGCTTCCTGAATATCTGCTTTCGTCAACAGCCGCGAGGCCTGCTTCACAGCGGTCTTGGGGCTATATCCCGCACGAATCGCCGCCTGCGTCCCATTCAGATCGACGAGGAATTCATCGACAAAGCGCTCTCGCTTCGGAATAGGTTTTCGAGTCGGTTCAGTCATGCTGGCTTCATTACCCGTAAAATAAATAGACCTAAATAAATCGGATAACAGCCAATCAGCAACCGGCAGTATCCGACATATTGCTAGACGAAATCTTGGCTAAATTGCGTTGAGGCGCTCGAATCATCGGCGCTTCGCTCGGATCGCTGCCGGTTTTGATTGCCCAAGCGATCAAAAGCAATGAGCCGATCGAGTGCGACGGCTCGACGCCGTTCCGGTAACTCTGCAGCGAACTGCGGGGGATCGACGTGATACGCGAGAGTTTGTATAGGGAAAAGCCGTCCCCGCAAAGGTCAGCGAGGACGCGGAACCAGTCAATGCAAACAGTGGACGGCATCGGCGCTCAGTCGATCAGGGTAAATCGATGTTCGTCGGCGTAGCGCGCGAATCCATCCGCGTGCAATTCGCCCGGTCGCAACTCAATACCGTGTCCGAGCGTACCCCCTTTCCACGAACCTTTTTCAGGTCCAACTTCCTTGCTGAAGGCGATGTCGAGCGAACGTCGCACGCGTGCACGCCGGAATAGCGAGAGCCATTTGAACCAGCCTTGACCAAAGTGAAACTCGAATTCCTCGATGTGAGTCGCGGCCTCAATTTCTTCGCCGTCGTAGTCGAGGAAGCGAAACACCCGCTTGGGGACTGTCTTCTCATAGGCGAGCTTATTCGTGATGTTCTCGAAGCCGCGCGCCTCTCGGTCACCGAACGTACGAAGCAACTCGCCTTGAAGACCGAAATAGCTTTCGCGCACGAAACGCCACTGCGTCCAAGGCAGATGTGTGCACCACGACTTCGTAGTAGTGCTGTCATTGGTCTGCGCGCCGAAGAACACCTGCAAGAACCCTTCCGATACGCGAAATCCCCACTCGCGGGAGTGGATGTCGAAATAACCTCGGGCTGGATTTGTGGACCACGAGTAGACAGACGTATCGATCCATCGCGAGTATGGCTTTAGGAACTCAGGCAGACGCCATTCGATGCGTCTGCGGAACGCGTACAACACGATGGCATTGCACCGCGATCGACACTCGTCGTCGGCTGTCTCGTAGGTAAGGCCGATCGGCTTCCAACCGCCTATATCAAGGCGCTCAATCTTCATGCACGATTCTCCATGTGAATAGATGTAGATGGTTGCCGGGGGGTCTTACGCGCAACGTCCGCTGCCCCGAAGGCGACCTCCCGCCGATTACTCGATGATTTGCCAATCGTCCGCGAGGCAGTCGGATATGGACGGCGCCCAAGTGCTGACCGTATCGTCGACTCCCTTGAGTGCAAGATACGCGTTGTACGGCACCATCGAACCGTCGCCAAAGTGCGCCTTGGCCGCCCCTGTCTGCACCGGGTACGAATTCGCAGGCACGTAATAGACGAACTGGCCTTTGCCGTTCCACCCCAAGCGCGCGATGCGCTGACCCTTCTTCGCTGCTTCGACTGCGAGGCCGAACGGCAAGCCGTCGGCCGCGCGATACGCAGCGTCTGCCTGCGCTTTCGGAGACCATGAAACATAGCCCGCATACTCGGTCGTGTTCGGCTTGCCGCCGTCGAGGTATTCGACGAGATAGCCTTCGTCGGAGCCGATTTCATTGAGCGGCAAGACCCAGCCACGGAAATCGTTGTATTCCTGCCGCGTCATCGGCTGCAGATTGACCAGCTTCGTTCCAATATGGAGCTTCATGGATTTCCCAGGTAGTTAAAGAAGGTGCTGCTCGTGGCGCGCTTTCCAGCGCAAAAGACTCTGTTCGGCCTGCATATCGCTCATTGCGGCAACGCCGCGGCTATCGAAATCGCGGGGCGCAGCGGCTGCCGGCCGCGGCAGTTCGGTGATATCAACCAACCGCTTTTCCGCGATCGCCTCGGCGACGCACAGACGGCAGATAGCGACATTCGGCGAAGCGTCACAGAACAGCCCGTGAAAGTTCGGGTTCTGTTGGGCTTCGGCGAGCCATATCCAAACGGGCGGCACGCCCCCGGCGCATGCATCGCGACGAGGAAAGACCGTGTAGTGACGTTCGAACGCGATGGCGCCCGCCAACAGCACGTTGCTGGTGGGCTCGTAAATCTGATAGCCGCCGCCGTGCACGTCGATACGGCAATAGCTTTGGCCGTACATGCTGCGCACTTCGGCTTCGAAGCCCCGTGCTTTGGCCACCCAGAAATCAAGCTCAGCGCCTTTCAGTTCGTCGATGTTCACGAAGCACCCCTCACGTCCCATTCGTTGTCGTTGCTCGCGAGAAACGCGGCGAGCGATCGGCGGTTGTGCGCGATCACCGCTTCCACCAGATAGGTGCCATCGGCGTTGAAGCGCTTCTGGTCCGCGAATTCGCGATACTTCTCCGGTAATTCGATGTCGACAGTGATATAGGCGGCGGCCGCCTTCGGCGCGATCACCGGTCGGCGCACGCGCACCGCGATGCATTCGAACGTTTCATAGCCGTCTGCGCTCTCGAAGGGCAGCGGCATGCGCACAAGCAGTCTCATCCGTAGAGCCGCTCCAAAGTGGCGTTGAGCAAGTCGAGCTGCGTCATCTTCAGAATCTGCAGATAGGTTTGATCACCGTGCACGCCATTCTTGCCGCGGTGGCAGTCGTCGGCGCATAACGGCACGGTGCAAAAGTCGCCGGCCCGCTGCGCGCCGCCATGCCCCACGCGCACGTGATGCACTTCCGTTCTGCTCGTCTGCGGTCGGTCGAGCAGGAAGCAGCAGATGCACTGCATCTGCGATATGCGGCCCATGTGTGCGCGCTCGCGCGTGTTCGCGCGCCGCGTCACGCCGCCACCTGCATTACAAGGCTCGCGAACGGGTCGAACTGCCCCGCGCGAACGAGCACGCGCTGGTTATATTCCCTGCAGCATTGAGCTGATGTCTTTGGCGCTGGCCGTTCGGCGTCGGCGCTATTTCCAAGCGCCCAACGCGCCGCCACATCGCCGAACGTCGACTTGCGCATCCAACTATCGACACGGAAGGTTTGCCCGCGCCCGGCGCTGAGCACCTTGTTGATTTGGCGCACCGTGGCACCGGTCAGTTTCGCAAGCTGGTCCGCACGGAGCGGCGACGAGTCCTTAAGCGCCGCTTCGATTGCAGGCTTTACGAATGCATATCCGATGCGCCCGGTCCGTCCGCGCTTACCCAGGATGCCGAGGCGCATCGCCTCTGCCCGGGCAGCGTCATAGCTGCGATTCGGCAAGCGCTTCATGCCTACCTTGATCGAGAGAGAGCCCGCCCATATGTCGCGAAGGGTCGCACGCTCTTCGGGCGTCCACGCTACAAACCCCGAAAGGTTGATGCCCATCCGTGAGGCATGGCACTTCGCGGCATTCCACTCACGCCCGGGCAGGCGATGCATCTGCGACAGCAGCGTGACGCCACTTTGCGATACTTCAATGAGGATGGCTTCTTCAGCCTTCGACCATTTCGCGCCCATCACAACTCCCTGATATCGAAACCGCCGCCCTTGGCCTTACGCACCAGGCGGAAAGCAAACGGATACTGCGTCGCAGCCGCCTTCAACTTCACGTTCGCGTCTTCTTCCATGAAACCCTTGAATTCGTGCAGTTCGAGCGCGCCGCTCGCGACGATCAACGCGAAATCCGGCGTAAAGAACGTGTTGTCAGCGAGGCGAAGCTTGATACCCTCGAAGCGGAACCAGAGCACGTCGCCCACATGCCGCCGCGCTTCCAGATGCGCCGCGTATGCCGCTTCCGATTTGTTCATCTTCCCGCCGCCCAAGCGGCCAAGCTGGCGGTGCACCGCGCGCGGATCGCCGACCATCTTCGATAGCTCCGCGCCTAGCCCAGGCATTTCCTCGGACTGCAGGCGCGCCGCCGCACTGGCGATTTCCCCGCGCACGCGAGCGGTGCCGAAGCGACCGCCCGCGATCGCGCTTTCCGGGTAGCGAAGTGGGTTCTTGCTCATGACGCGTAGAAGTCGGGGGGCAGCAGTTCGTCGCCGAATGTCGCGACGGCAAACTCGAATAGCTGCTGGGAGTTGAAACGCCGCGCGTCGCGCAGCACGAAATCAATCGCGGCCTTGTCCCTGGAGGCTTTCACGACCAGCACGCGATACATGGCGATCGGCTCGTTCGGCTTACGCGGCCGCACGCCGAATGCGACGCCGCGCGCTTCGATGACTTCGGGCGTTCCCTCGTACCACGCGCCATCCGTGGCGGGCGGCGCGTCGCCGGCGGCCGGCGCTGTGCGGTCTTTCGCCGGGTCGTGGCTCAGTACCCAGTTTTCCCACGTGGCTGACCAGTCGACGCGCAGCGCGGCATTGCCGGGCTTGGCCAGCCAGTAATTGCGGAACTTGCGGGCCTGCCGCGCCACTTCGGCGGCGTCCCAGCCGGGTTGATCGAGCAGCGCCTGTGCGATCTGCTCTTCGGTCGGCTTCCAGTCCGGATGAATTCGCGCGGCGGTCGGTTCGGCTTTCTGGTTTTCTTCGTCCGGAGGGAGAGAGTTCGGCGTGTGCTCCGCGCGCGCATCGCTCTCTCTACCTAACTCCTGTAAACCTACTCTACTCTTGGGGTCCAAATTTGGAGGGGCTTCAGGGGAAATTTGGAGGGGCTTCGAGGTAAATGTGGAGGGGCTTCCCGGTAAATCTGGAGCCGCTCCAGATTCGGAGGGGCTCCGTTTTTGGTCTCCCTTAGGGGCTCCGGATTTGGAGGAGCTCCGTTTTTGGTTCTGCTTCGCTTCGTACTCTTTCAGCGACGGCGGGCTGAGCATGAGCGTTTCGCGCGTCTGCTGGTCGAGCTGCTGCACGACGACCGAACCTTCTGGCGCAAGCAGCTGATAGACAATGATGCTGCCCGTCTTGCCCATGCGCCGCTTGGTCTCGACAAGAAAGCCGAGCGCGATCAGCTTGTCCCGGCACTTGCGCACGGTCTTGATATCGAGCTCGGTGTCGGCGAGCAGCTCGTCGTTCGACACCCACGTTGAATAGTCCTCGGCCGCCCAATGCGCGTAGGTCTTCAGCAGCGTCTTCGTGCTGCTGTCGCCAACGCGCTGACGCTTGGCCCACTGGTAGGCGTATCCGCTCATTGGCGCGCCCCCCCCGTCACGGTGAGGGTGTAGGTCGTCGCGCTGCCCGGCCGGCCGGCACGCGTGAGCAACCCGGCGCGCTCCAGCGCGTTCAGGCTGACGAAGACCGTCATGCGCGTGACGTTCGCGCGATTGACGAGGTAATCGACCGTCAGCTGACAGGTGTCCGCGTCGTCGGCCTTCTCCGAGAGCGCAAGCAGGATCAGCTTTTGCGTTGGGAGCACCGCGAGATTCCAGATTGCATCTGTCCGCCGCTGCCGCGCTGTCGCGACGGCGATCGCCGCGCTTCCCGAAAGGGTGAGGATCGCGCTCATGGCTTCACCCATTCGAGACTGAGGCGGTACTGAATCCCGCGGCCCGGCACCCGCATGCGGATGAAGTAGCCTTCCTTCTCCAGCTCGCCACTGAACTTGCGCGCCGCCGATTCGCTGATGCCGCAGACCAGCGCCAGCTTTTGCACGAGCATGAAGCCTTCGAGCGTGCGCATGTCCGCGTTCCGGTAGATCGCGAGCAGCACCAGCTTTTTCAGGCCGGGCATTTCGAGCGGCCAGACCGGCGATTCGTGAACGATGCTCATGCGCGCCGCCATACCCAGTGCACGACGAAGCCGCGCAGCCAGGAGAACAGGTAGAGGAAGCACAGCGCGAAAATGCCGTACTGGCCAGCCTTCCACGTCGTGTAGAACCAGAATGGCTGTGAGGCGAGCCCGAACAGGCACGCGAAGCGCCGGCGGCGCGGCCGCGCGTCCTGCGAGAGGAACACGGCGGCCACGCCGAAAAGGCCGATGGCGATCTGTTCGATCATTCCCGCTCCGCCATGCCTTCGATACGGCCGACGAGCCCGAACAGCTTTCTCATGTGCGCCCAAACACGATCTTTCACGCGAACAACTTCATGCTGCTGAACACGGCCATCGGCGAACGTACGGTTCACTTCCTTCCCGATGTCGCCGTTCGTTTCCCATGTCTGAGCCATCAGCTCGACGATTGCCTCGTCGGAGCAGTGCTCGACGCCGGGCACCTTGTGAAGCAGATAGCCCCGCTCGCGAGCCCACGCCTCAAGAATCCTGTCGTCGTTCGCCACCTCCGTGACCCGTACGGCATTCACCAGGGTGAGTTGATGCGTATCTGTGTTCGGGTTGACCTTGCTGCGCAGCACTGCAGCAGACATCCCAATCCGCGGCGCAAGCGATTCACAACCGCCCGGATAGTCGTGCGCAACAGCATGCGCGGTGTCGAGGATGTTCAATTAATTCTCCGGACAAACGTGTTTTTCTGCGGTTAGGATCACTAAAGTGCTATCACTGTTACCGCCTAGCGCGCCGCCGGCGGCGGCCGGACCGCTTTATGGGTGGGGCTTCCTGTCGTGTCAGAATCGGGTTTCCACACACCGATCAAGTTACAACAGGAAACCCCGATGGATAGTCAAGAAATCATCGACCTGAAAATTCAAGTGGAGGCGCTTCAAGCAGTACTCGTAGCGCTGCTTTCTCGGGTTCAGACAACGGATTACCACGTCGTTGCGCGGCTTCTAGCCACGCAGCCAGATGCACGCATTTCGCAACACGGAACGGCCTTGGAGAGCGGCGGCCGTGTGAGGAAATACGTCGATTTAATTTTTGAAGCTGCGGGAAAGGCGGCCGAAGCAATGCGGCCGCCTCCGCAGCAGTCCGATGAAATGGATCAGCATTGACGGCTTCGAGGAAAGCGCGCCGGGCGCGCATCTTTTTTTCGAGGTAGCTCATGCTGTCACCTGTTCTGTTGGCTTGGATCGCAAGATCAGGCCGCAAGCGGGCGCGGCAAAATGGCCTCTAGTTCGGGCCAGATTTCTCGCCAGTCATCGGGGCGCAGATCTTGGCGCGTGACGGCGCCATCCGTGAAGCGCTCGATCCGGCTGCAATATTCGGGGCGAATAGCGCCACCTTCCTTCCAGTTGGAAATGGTTTGCTGGGTGACGCCGATCGCCTTCGCAAGACTCGCCTGCGACCCCGCTATTAGGATGGCTTTCTCGATGTGCTCTTTCGTCATTGCGCGGCAGCCGATTGTCTACAAACATCTTTGTAGCATTCTACAAGCACTTTTGCAAACCGGTATTACAAAATACTTTGTATGAATACCTACGCAGAACGCTTGGCTTGGGCGATGGTTTGCCGGGGTCTATCGCCGACCAATGACCAATCGACGCTCGCAAAGCTTGTCGGTCTCCCATGTAAGCCGCAAAACATTCAGCATCTGCTCGATCCCGATAAAAATGCGAAATCGAGCAAATACACGCCGCGGCTGGCTGAAGTACTGCATTGCGATGTTTCGTGGCTCGCATACGGCTCCGGGAAAAAGCCAGTCCCGGCCGCCGTAGCCGAGCCGGCCGGGACGTCGTTAACGGCAAAATCACCCAACTTTGAAGCGCCCGTTTACCCCGATTTCTTCGAAAACCCTTCTGCCTTACAAATTGATGTAGAGCAGATCGATCAATTCGTCGCGGATCTGAGAGAGGCGTTTCATGCAGAACGCTTGACCCCGCGCCGTTTTTCCCTGCTAAAGGGTCTGTTGGCCGAGGGAACTGAGAACCCTGCGGTCAGCATCGAAAATCAGCGGATTGCCACGCGGGGCGGCGATGGGCGACAGAAGAAACACAGAGGGAAAACCGGCACATAGCAATGTCGTGCCAATGGCCAAGTATCGAACGAGGAAGTCGGAAAAAGCCGGGTTCGAAGTGGAAGTCCATCTATTCATCGACGTCTGTTCGGACGGCGAGACGCGCTTCGGCGTGGTCGGCGCGGATGAAGACAATGCGATTTGCCTGCTCGAGCCCATGTTCGTGCTCGGTCGGCAATTAACGCAGCTCGCGACCGGTTAATTAAATCCGCGCCGCAGAGCGCGAAGTGAGGGGGTTTGAAAGCCATTCCATTATTGGTTAGCGCTGCTCTGGTGCTCGCCGGCTGCCAATCGGTCAGCGAAGTGACGCAAATCGGAAAGGATACATACATGGTCGACGCAACCACGCGCGGAGGCTTTCAATCGCACGGAGAGACTACGGCGCTCGCGATTGCGAAAGCGCGCGAATTCTGCGGGGGCATGGGTAAAGAACTGCAGAGTGCGCCGCCCAAGACTTCCGGTGCTCGCGGATGGACGCCCGTCGAATCGACCGTAACCTTCCAGTGTTTCGATAAAAACGATCCCGAATATTCGCGCCCGGGCCTCCCCCGGCTTGCGGCACCAGCGAAGGTGAATCCGTGAATAGCGCCGAAGGCATCCGCCGCATCGCCAAAGCAATCGTTGTTCTAGGATGGATTTGGGCTGGCATTTTTGCCGTTTGCGCTGTCGGTGTTTTGATCTTTGGCGGTGAGTCGCGGTGGTCCTCGATAGGGGTTTTGATCGGAGGCGGTCTCGGGTTAGGCGCGGCCAAAGGCATTGCTTGGATCGTCGCCGGTTTCGGTGCGACCCGGGCGTAATGTGTGCCAACTAGGGTAGTTTAGAAACAGGAGCCCGCGCATGCGGGCTTTTCTTCGCCCGAACTTACAAAAATGTTTGTATTTAATCTTGCTTTTCTACAAACATATTTGTAGCATTACTCCAATACGACACGGACAACATTGGGGCGATTCATGAACACGCGGGCGGTCAACCGATTTACAGCGCGGACGCGCGTCGCCGACGAAGTCAGCTACTTCGGCCGGGGCGGTCTGACGGATGCAGAACTCGCGCAGTACGCGCGGCGCACCGCCCGCCGGCCGGCCCTGTCCTTTCTCGCGCTCGCCGCCACTCCCTTCGTCGCCGAACTGCTGTGCCGCCTCTTGGGGGCTTGGTAATGCGCGCCTATCTGAAAGCGTGGCTGACGGCGCTCGTGATCCTCGTCATCTATTGCGTGGTCGCAACCGCGAGGATGGTCAGCAAGCCCGAATCGAAAGCGGCGTTGCCGCGCGTCGCACCTGATCCCGAAAAGGCTCACCCATGTACACGGCTCTCGACATCTGGTTAGCAGTCCTCGGCGGCCTTTGGGTCGGCGCATGCATCGGCGTGATTGTCGGTGGCATTAACCGCGCTGCGAAGCATGAGTCTGAAGTGCCGTTGTTTCACGTACCGGCGGCGCATCGCGAACACGAACACGAAGCGGATGGGCATTACCCCCGCACGTACGAGTAACCCCGCGCCTCTCTCAGGGCGTTTTTGCGCCGGCCTTCACGTGCGGCCTTTTTTTGAGGATTCCATGGATGCCGGAACGCTCTTCACGATCGCGTTCTTTGCCGCGATCGCCGTCGGTGCGCTGCTGGCGTGGATTTTTAACAGGTGATGCGATGCCCGCACCAATTCCAGTTACCGATGCGATGGTTGCACGCGAGTTTCGTTTGCAGCGTTGCCGCGGCTCGGCCGTCGACGCGATCACGAATCCGCTGATTCGCCGCTGTCTGGAAATGGGTGCGCGCGCTCGCGCCGACCGCGAAAACGAAGAACCGCCGGCGCGCCGCGATGCGAAGTTGCGCGCCGCCAATGACCTTGAGTGAGTCCGAAATGCTTTTCTTCCATGACCGCATGGGTCATTGCACATGCAACGAAACCGGCGTAATTGCCCACTGTGGTTTCAATCTCGATTCCAAAGCGGATGCGGGCTATTGCATTGATGCGCCTTCGTGGAGTCCGGCGGGGTCGACGCTGCGGCTGGACCCGCTCAAAGGCCACTCGCTTGATGCGTTTGCAGCACCGGCAAGCGCGTATCGCTTCTAAGCCGTCTAACCACAACCCCAAGGGGGATTTCATGAGTGCAAGACCTATCACCGATGTACTGCGCAAAGTCGCGGGCGGTGTGCTGCTCGACCGCACCAGCGAGCAGTTCGCAGACCTCGTGCGCACCATCGACGCCAGCGGCGGCAGCGGCACGCTGACGCTCGTGCTCACCGTCAAGAAAGCAAGCCGCGGGGGCGCAATGCTCGTTACGGGCAAGTGCGCCACCAAGAAACCTGCTGATGATCCGCTCGAAGCAATGTTGTATGCGACGCCGGAAGGCAATCTCGTTGCGGACGATCCGCGACAGGAAAAGCTCGATCTGAAAAGCGTCGACGCACCCGCTGTTCAACCCGCCGAACTGAAAACGGCCTAACCTTAAAAGGAACTGTACGCGTTATGAGCATCCATCACGAACAGCAAAACATTGCCGATTCGCTGGCGCGAGAAATGAAAGCACCGGTCGAAGTCGCAATGAATACCGCCGCGGCCGTGCGGCGTGTTGCCTACCCGGAAGGCTGGCAGATCAAGGAATTCGACGATTCGAAATTCCTCGCCGCACCCTTGCGCAAGACGGCAAACGTGCGCCTCCACAACACCACCGATTTCATCGGCTACGTGAAGCGTCACGGCTCGTTGACCGATTCCACCGTGTGGTGCAAGGCCGACTATCCGACGGGTCATGTCGATTTCACTGCGATCCTGAACGACAACGGCGAAGATCCGACGAAGTCGGCATGGCGCGACCATCGGGCGTTCTTCAAGCCTGAATTCAGCGAGGAATGGAAGCGCTGGATCGGTCAGCACAAGCAGCCGATGAACCAGGTTGATTTCGCGTCGTTCCTCGAAGAGAACATGAAGGACATCGCCGGCCCGATCGCGGATGAAGCGCTGCCGACCGGCTCGCAGATGCTGGAAATGGCGCTGCAGTTCGAGGCGAATCAGGATTCGCGCTTCAAGAGTGCGGTTCGGCTGCAGAACGGCGGCATTAACCTGTCGTTTGTCCAGGACGATGACGACGGCACGCTTGCGCAAATGAAGCTTTTCGAGCGCTTCTCGATCGGTATTCCGGTTTTCCGCAACGGGGATGCCTACCGCGTCGACGCGCGGCTGCGTTATCGCGTACGCGATCAGAAATTGACGTTCACGTTCGAACTGGTTCGCTTCGACAAGGTGCTTGAAGCGGCGGCGAATGGTGTGATCGAAACCATCCGGGCGCAGACCGGCAACCCGTTCTTTTTCGGCGATCCCTTCGCGAATTAATAACCCCGAATGCACGGCCCTTATGGGCCGTCAAACCTGTGATGCCTTCCAGATAGGCGTTTCAGGTTTGCTGTGTCCCCGTGCTGGAAGGGGCGCATTCCTGGCCCCGCTTTTTCCCTTCTATTGTGAGACGAGCATGAACTCGCCTCACGCATCTCAACCACCTGTGAGGAAGATATGAAAATCCAGATTCTGCATCGCTATACCGCTGCCGTCCTGTTCGAACACGATTGCGAAAACAACTCGATGCGCCTGACGCTCGAATTGGCCGTGAAGAACAGGGTCAGCCTGCGCGGCTCGGACCTGCGCGGCTCGAACCTGCGCGGCTCGAACCTGCGCGGCTCGAACCTGAGCGACTCGAACCTGAGCGGCTCGAACCTGCGCGGCTCGGACCTGAGCGACTCGAACCTGCGCGGCTCGAACCTGCGCGGCTCGGACCTGAGCGGCTCGGACCTGAGCGGCTCGAACCTGCGCGGCTCGAACCTGAGCGGCTCGGACCTGAGCGACTCGGACCTGAGCGACTCGGACCTGAGCGGCTCGAACCTGAGCGGCTCGGACCTGCGCGACTCGAACCTGAGCGACTCGGACCTGAGCGACTCGGACCTGAGCGGCTCGAACCTGAGCGGCTCGACCCTGAGCGGCTCGAACCTGCGCGGCTCGACCCTGAGCGGCTCGAACCTGCGCGGCTCGACCCTGAGCGGCTCGGACCTGCGCGGCTCGAACCTGAGCGACTCGGACCTGAGCGGCTCGAACCTGCGCGGCTCGGACCTGAGCGACTCGAACCTGCGCGGCTCGAACCTGCGCGGCTCGGACCTGAGCGACTCGGACCTGAGCGACTCGAACCTGAGCGGCTCGACCCTGAGCGGCTCGACCCTGCGCGGCTCGACCCTGAGCGGCTCGACCCTGAGCGACTCGGACCTGAGCGGCGTTCCGAAAATCCCCAATATCCATCAGGCGGTCTACGCGGCCGCATCCCAGCCGTGCACACTCGACATGTCGACCTGGCACAACGAATGTGGCACCGCGCATTGCCGCGCTGGCTGGATTGTGACTCTCGCTGGCGATGGTGGAAAGGCTCTCGAGTGGGCAATGGGTACGTCTACCGCGGCGACATTGATCTATCTCGCGAGCGATCCGGAGCGCTTCAATAAAGAGCGACTGCCCGATTTCTATTGCGGTAACGATGAGGCGCTTGAAGACATGAAGCGCATGTCGGAAGAGGAGTTCAACGCTCAGGGCGCCTAACCCACTCCCACACCCGTTACTGGAATAGAGACAGCGTGGCCGCTTATTACAACGAGATCGACAAGTACGCCGCACAGTGGCTGCGCAACCTGATAGACGCCGGGCACATCGCTCCCGGCGACGTAGACGAACGGAGTATTGAGGATGTTCGACCAGACGACCTTCGCGGATACACGCATTGCCATTTCTTCGCCGGAATCGGCGGATGGTCGATCGCACTCCGACTCACCGGCTGGCCAGATGATCGACCTGTTTGGACTGGTTCCTGTCCGTGCCAACCTTTCTCCGCGGCAGGCAAAGGCGCTGGGTTTGATGACGAGCGGCACCTCTGGCCTTTCTGGCACTGGCTCATCAGCGAGCGTCGCCCTCCAATTATCTTTGGCGAGCAGGTTGCAAGCAAGGATGTTGAACCGTGGATCGACCTTGTTTCGACTGACCTGGAAGGATTGGGTTACGCCTTCGGGGCGGACCCTTTCCCGTCTGCGGGCGTCGGCGCTCCGCACATCCGCGACCGCGCTTACTTCGTGGCCGACTCCGACTGCGCGCGATCACAAAGACGGCGCGGAGTGCGCCAACGTCGAGGTCAACGCGCTGCTCGGCCGAGCGGCTTGGTTGGCAGGCTGGCCCACGACCACGGACGCACTGCGCAAGCCAGCGGCGGACTTCGAGACGACGAACATAACGCTCAATCACGCAGCGGTACTCGCGGGATGGCCGACACCCACATCGGCGTTAGCGGACAAGGGCGTGCGATCGACGGAGGGCGGGATTCGCGAAGCGATGCGATCGCACGGGCCCGATTTGGCGGCGATGGCGACGCTCACGAGTTGGCCGACGCCATGCGCTCGGGATCACTTCCCGGCTCATTCACAAGCGTACATCGCAGAGAAGAAGGCTCAGGGCCACGGAATGGCGAATCTGAACGATGTAGTTCAGATGGCGGGGCCGGCCCGACTAACGGCTTCTGGCGAGTTGCTGACTGGTTGTTCTGCCGGGATGAAAAGTGGCGGCCAGTTGAACCCGGAACATCCCCGCTGGTTGCAGGCCTACCGGCCGGAATGGGCAAGCTCAGCCCCGAACTTCGACGACTGGCAGAACTGGCAAGCCTTGATGGTGCAAGTCTCAAGCGAGCAAAAGCCTACCGCGTCGGAACCCTTCGAGGCTACGGAAACGCAATCAACGTAGAGGCGGCGGCTGAATTCATCCGCGCCTCGCGCGAAGCAATCGATCTGACCGCCTAACCCCAGAGGACACCATGGACAACACCACTAGTACAGAAGCAGGGATGAGCACCACCATTCTCCCGGACGGAAGCGCATTTTCAGTCGCAAGCCTTCGGCTTCCAGCCGATCATTGGTTATACGCGCCTCGCTCATCGGAATGGGACAGCGCGCGCGAGACGGGCGCTGATACGCCTCATCCCATCCTTACGCATGCTCAACGCGATGCCGTCGTCGCAGCGGTGCGCTATGCCATTCGCGGCGCAACGATGTGCGGCAAAGAAAGCGACTTCGATCCTGACGCGCTAGTGCAGAACGCCGTCTACGCGCTGTGTGGTCCTTATGGCTTCGATGCACCCACACCGCAGGCAGACGCCGCGCCCGACTTGGCCGAATTCGGCGAATTGATCGACACGTATCAGTGTGCGCAGAAGGACGGCACACACGACGAACGCGCTAACGCACGTATCGCGTTGATGAACGCGTACCGCGCCGCGATAGCTGCTGGTGGGGCGGTGCAGGAGCCTGTGGGCGAAATCGTTTTATTTGGCGTTGAGCTTAAAGAGGTTTCATGGCGTGAAGGCAAGATGCCTGCGCCCGGCACGAAGCTCTACGCCGCTCCTCTCCCTCGCGTAGCCGAGACTGTGCCGCTGGCTGGTGAGCAGCGATCCGATCTGGAATGGGCGCTCAAACTGGCCGAGCGCGAGGCGCTTGATAGCGATGAGGCTATCGTAAGGCTTCGAGCCCTTCTCGCATCCCCCGCAGCAGATAGTCAAGCTGCCGCGACTGTGGCAGAGGGGAAGGGATCGCCGCCGCTTCCAATGACTCAAGCCGAACTTGACGCTTTGCCCCATTGGGTACACGCTGGCCGACCGCCTGAGGCGCAATCATGAAGCTCGGCGACCTGATCAAATCGCGCCGCGAAGCGCTCGGCATGACTCTCGACGAAGTGGCCGACGCGGCCGGCTGCTCGAAGTCCTACGTGTGGGAAGTCGAGAACCACAAAGGCTACAAGATGAGCCTAGTGCTGGCAGCTCGCTTCTCCGTCGCGCTCGGCCTACATGTCAATCTGATGGCGGCGGCAGCGCTCGAATCTGAGCGTGACCGCGCTACTTCATCGGGCATGGAGAAGGAATCGTGAGCCACGAATCGATCATGGCTGAGGTTGCCGAACTGCGTGATGCACTCGACCACATCGCAAGGGTGGCCCGCAATTCCCGCCAGCAGACCCGTCGTGTTCGCTGGATTCAGTTGCGTGCGGAAGGCGCCCTCAACGGCACTGATGAATGGCGCACGGTTGAACTGCCGCGAAAAGACGACAACCGTCGAGCAGTGCTGAGAGAGCGCGTCGACGAGTTGGAGAGTCAAGTAGCTGAATTGGAGATGCGAAAGTGACCGCCCCCACCACCAAGCTCTATGGAGCCGATATGACGGATGAACTGAAACTGACGGCCGACCGAATCGATGGAGTCATTGCCGACCTCGGATGTCGAAATGCTGCAGGTGGCATCTATACGGGAAGCATCTACGAATTTGCACGCGCAATTTATGCACTCGACCGCGCCCTGCTATCTGCAAGCACGGCTGCCGCGCCAGCGGATGCGCAGTCTGACGCGCCTTTGTCATTGATCCCCGAGCTCGTCAAACGTGATGAGACTGCAGTAAGCGCAGCGCTTTTCGATATGGGCGACGCACAGATGAAATGGCGGGCAGAGGTGCAAATGTATCGCGAAATAACGCCTCTCGCACTATCGGCCTATTTGGATGGTTACGAAGCTGGCATTGCAGCATTCCTTTCCGCCCGCGCCGCACTGCAAGCCGCCGCTGCCGCGCCATCGGCGGAAGCGCAGGACGAGCAGGGCTCGGCGTTGACGGATGATGCGCGCGAGTGCTTGCTTGATGTTGTATCGCACCACGACAACATCGTTGCGGGGTTTGCTGCTCAACGGGAAGCCGCCCAAGATGCCGACGATAGCGACACTGTTGCTTATTGGCAGCGTGAAATAAACGTCGCGCACCGCATGCAGGAACAGGCAAAGCGCGCTCTGGCCGCACCTACACCAGTAGCCGATAGTGGGGCGACGTTTCCGCGTTATATCGTCATCGGTTACGGTGAAACGGATCATCCACAAGTCGCATTCGCGCAGGTTCGGGACGAGTTGCTGGATGCCGTGCTCGGCATGATCTACACGCGTCCGTCCGACGCGCCAGCAGACATTCGAGAGGCCTATCGGGGCGACATTGAGAACGATGACGAATGGTCTCAGGACGGTATCTGGAGCGTTCAGTTCGAGATCGGCGGCGTGACCATTTACGATCTCGGTGAGCCTGTCGTCGCCGCCGCAAAGCCGGTCAGCGCGGCAGCACCGCAAGCGACGGTGAAGGGGGACTTTCAAGAGTGCGCCGCTCAATCTGGAAGTTGCAGTTACGGACCTTACGGAAGGCACGGCGAAAGCCAATGCAAGTACTGTGGCGCAGCAGCACCGCAAGACGGTGCGACGCTGACGGATGAGCAGATTGACATGATCGCGAACGATGGTTGCCGTAACGCGGCCGGCGGCATCTATTCGACCTGCGTCCATGAGTTTGCGCGCGCGGTTGAAGCCGAAGTTATCGCCTCCGTTGACGCCGCTCGCAAAGCATCGGATGAGCAGCCTGCAAGCGGAGGTGATCGTGAGTGAATCGAAATTGACACCCAACCGGCCATCGCCCGAAGGTTACGTTCTCGGCGCGCAACTCGCGCGACTCACGGATAAAGCCGAGCCTATCGTACGCGCGCAGTTTCCCGACCACAAGGCGCGCTGCAAAAGCTGCGCATTCACGGCTGGAACGTTTCCGAACGGATGTCTGCCTACCGTAATGGATGCCCTGAAATGCACGCTCGATGGCACGCCGTTTCACTGCCATCAGGAGTTCGACGAAAACGGCACACCTACGGATCTTTGCGCCGGCTGGGCAATCGCCGCAACTCAGGTTGACGATCGACTTAGAAAAATTCTCGCTCCGATCGTGAATGAGTGGGAGTTGAGCTGCCTTTTCAAGGAGCCCGCTCGATGAAACTCACCTTCGATCAAACTCCATCGTTTGAGGCGTGCCGCGCCGCCGAAGCCTGGTGTGATGCCCGCGGTATTGCTGTCGGTGCAGTTCAACAGGGCGCGCCTCGTGGCTTGCTTGTCGGCTATTACCAGATAGCCAAGTGGCGAAATCTCAATGACGCTGAACGCCGCGAACTCGCCGGCACGATGACTGGTGACATGCGGCACGGCCCGGTCGCGATCGAGCTAAAGGGCGATGCCGGTGATTATCCGCTGCTCACGCCAGAGCAGTTTGAGCATTTTGCGGGTGAGCAGCACGCGGACGAGGAGGCCTGATGTCGGACTATTTGACGGCTCATGAACTTGCGGACCTCGTTGGCTGCAAATCAAATCAGCGCGCCGCCATGGCGCATTGGCTGAAAGATAACCACTGGCGCTTCGTCGTCGACAAGAACGGCCTGCCGAAGGTCGCGCGCGAGTATCGAGACCAGAAGTTGGGTGTCTCAACAGAAAAGCAATCCACGAAATACGATGCCGGTCCGAACCTCCAAGCCTTCGCGTAACGTTCACGTCGCGACCAACGAATCTACGGGTATCGATCGACTGTACAAGCGGTATGGCGCCCGCAAAATATCGTTCTGGTACAAGCACCCGGACGGCCGCAGCGAGACGCTTACATCTGCAAAGCTCGGCGATCGAGCCACCATAGCCGCAGCGGAGCGCAGCGCGAAACGGAAGGCGCTCGACATGCAGGCTGGCAAGATCCTCGTGGGTTCGGTCGCCGACATGATTGACCGCTTCAAAACGGATGTTGCGCAGACGCACTTTCGCGACCAGTCAAAAGACGGGCTGGCAGTGCGCGCTGGCGCATACGACCGCCTCACGAAGTTTTTCGGGCGTATGGATCCGAAGAAGCTCGAAACCTTCCACGGTTACCAGTTTCTCGACCAACGTGCGAAGGCCGGCGCGCCGATCGGCGCGAACAAAGACATGGCGCTTATGCAGACTATCTGCAACTACGCTATTCGCTGGGGGGAAATCAAGCAGAACCCGTTCATCGGAATGATGCTGAACCAGGCGGATGCAGACGTTAGAACCGTGGAACGCGCGCAGGTAGTGCGGTTCTACCTTTGGTCGCTTCGACAGCCTCAGGCATATCGAACGATGGGGCTCGCCGCGATGTTTTGCTATCTGACCGGCTTCCGCGCCGCCGAGATTCGGCCGTTCCATATGTCAGGGCTCACGGACGCCGGCGTGCGCGTCGTAAGCGCCAAGCGCAAAAGAGGCGAAGCCGAAGTTCAGAAGCTGCGGTACTGGTCGCCGCGCCTGCGCGTAGTCGTCGAGCGCGCACGGCGCGACCGGAGGGTCGAGAGCCTGTTCCTCTTTCCGAATCGCCGCGGCCAGGTCTATTCGAAAAGCGGCTGGGGGTCAGTGTGGCAGGACGCCATGTACACCTACATCGGTGCGTTCGATCCAGCGATCGCGAAAGAGTTTGAAGAGAAGAAAAAACGCGAGGCCGCGCAACGCAAAGCGAAGCGCATCGATAGCCCGGCGGCCGACACCGTCAAGTTGCTGATTACAGACCATCCGGCGTACTTCTCGATGCTCGACATCCGGCCCGCCGCGATCACTGCGAAGCTGGTCAGCCGCGAGAGCGATGCATACGATTTCGCGGCTCATGCGAACCCCGCCACGACGCATCGATATTACGACCGCCGCAAAGCGAAGGCCGCGAGCGCGACCGAATAGGACCGCCAAAACACTGTATGCCCTTACAGTATGGCGGCTCGCACCGAGAAGCATCAGATTCCGAAAACAAAAAAGCCGTTCCGAATTTCACATTCTGGAACGGCTCTTGTTTGCCAACCACTTGATTCTAATATCTTTCTTGGGGTGGCTGATGGGACTCGAACCCACGACGACAGGAATCACAATCCTGGACTCTACCAACTGAGCTACAGCCACCACTAACATCTGCTTGACTTGCTTTAAAAACCTGTCTCGCCGACGAAGAAACGAGATTATAGGGACTAGATTTGCGTTTGCCTAGTCCTTTATTCAGAAATTTCGACAGGCTCGCGCAGATGCTGTCTTGCTTCGTTGAAGATGGACAGATCGCGCGCCGCGAGCCGCTTGCTATCGGACAGCACGCGCCGCCAGCCGCGCGCACCCGCTTCGCCGCGATAAAGCCCCAGCGCATGACGCGTGATCGCGCCGAGATACGTGCCGCGCGCCATTTCGGCGGCGCAGTATTCGATCAGCTTCGCTTCGACTTCGTCGCGCGTCGGCGGCGTTTGGCTGGAGCCGTAGAAGCGCGCGTCGACCTCGGCGAGCACATACGGGTTGTGATAAGCCTCGCGTCCGAGCATCACGCCATCGACGTGCTGAAGATGCTGTTCGACTTCATCGAGCGTCTTGATGCCGCCGTTGATAATGATCTCGAGTTGCGGAAAATCGCGCTTCAACTGATACGCGTAGTCGTACTTGAGTGGTGGAATCTCGCGGTTTTCCTTTGGGCTCAATCCCTTCAGGATCGCATTGCGCGCGTGAACGATGAACACCTCGCAACCGGCCTGCGCGATCGTGCCGACGAAGTCGCGCACGAAGCCATACTCCTCGACCGTATCGACGCCGATCCGGTGCTTGACCGTCACCGGCACCGAGACCGCGTCGCGCATCGCTTTCACGCAATCGGCGACGAGCTGCGGCTCGTTCATCAGACACGCGCCGAATGCGCCGCGCTGCACGCGCTCGGACGGGCAGCCGCAGTTCAGATTGATTTCGTCGTAACCCCATTGCTCGCCGAGCTTCGCCGAACGCGCGAGGTCATCGGGCTCGCTGCCGCCCAGTTGCAGGGCGACGGGAGCTTCGTCGGGCGTGAACGCGAGGTGGCGCGGCACGTCGCCGTGCAGCAGCGCGCCGGTCGTCACCATTTCCGTGTTAAGCCACGTATGGCGCGAAATCATGCGATGCAGCGAACGGCAATGGCGATCGGTCCAGTCCATCATCGGCGCGACGGAAATGCGACGCGGGCTGGGAGTGCGAGGTACAGACATGGGACGGCGGGGCTTGATTCAAAACGCTAATTTTACCGCAACGCCGTAAATTGCCGATGGCGTGGGCCGACGGCGAGCCACGGGGCGCCGCTGTCGCGGTCATTGCATGCATGTCACGGCATGACGGGCCGCGCCGCCTCGCACGCCACCTCAATGACCATGCCCGCCGCTACTCCACGAACTTCCACCACCATGTCCGCCGCCGTGCCAGCCGCCATGGCCGCCATGCCAGCCGCCGCCGTGCCCGTATCCGTGGCCGCCGTGGTAGTAGCAGCACGGACCGCCAAAACCGCCCCAGACGTCGACCGTGCCGTACACCGGCGCATAGGGCGGGCCGTATGCGTACGGGTAATACGGTTGTGCGTACGCGTAGCCCGCCGGCGGCGCGACCACGCATCCGGTCAAGCTCGCTGCCGCCGCTAGCAGCGTCATCGATGCAATGAGCCTGCTCACGATTTTCTCCTTCATATATACGTGAGAAAAACCGCGCGCCGTGGAGTTCAGTGGCATTTGTGTCCGCGCGTTACCGCGCGAGCGCATCGGGACACGGTCGTCACTCATGCTACGCGGTCGAATGCCGTCATGCTCAACCTTGGCCGCAATCTTGCCGCGTCTTACGAGACGACCCCGCGGTAACACTTGGTTAACGATTCGAAACGCAACTGAAGGGCGTGGCTGCTAATTTCGGCCCAGACAATGAGCCTTTGAATCCGGGCCGTTCGATAACCCTGCGCATGCGATTGCGCATGCCGAATCCGGAAGAAAAGAACGTACCCGCCCTCGAGCCGTTATCGGGCCGCCCGGGCGACGCCTGCCCGAATCCAGTTCTCGATGAAGCACGATCCTCCGCCGGCCACCGCGGCGCAATGGCGCGCCGAAGCCGACGCCTGCCTCGCACGCGCGGAGCACGAAGCCGCATTGCGCTGTTTCCAATCCGCATGCGCGCTCGAACCCGCCGATGCCGGCCATCACGAGCGCCTTGCCGCGACGCTGGTCGTGCTGGACCGTTTCTCCGAAGCCGAAGTCCGTTATCGCGAGGCCATTGCATGCGATCCCGGTAACGCCGATCTGCACCACGGGCTCGGCTGGACGCTCGAACGGATGAACCGGCTGGAACCGGCGGTCGATGCCTATCGCGAGGCGGTGCGTGTCAATCCGCGCGCCGACGGGTCGCACAACAACATCGGCAACTGTCTGCAGGCGCTCGGCCGCTTCGAGGAAGCGCATGAAGCGTATCGGCGCGCGATCGACGGGGCGCCGCGCGTGCCGCTCTATTACCGCAATTTCGTGCAGATCCAGCACCTTGCCGCCGACGACCCCGTGTTCGTCCGGCTCGCACAGCTTGCCGCCGATACGGCATCGTTCAATCCCGCCGAACAGGCCGAGTTGCATTTCGCGTACGCCGCGGCGCTGTCGGGCGTGGGGCGTGACGACGAATCGTTCGATCATCTGCTCAAAGGCAACGCGCTGTTTCGCGCCGGCCTGCGCTACAACGAGGCCGAATCGCTCGGACTGTTCGCGAGCCTGCCCGGGTTGCTCAGCGCGGATACGCTGGCGGCTGCGCGAGGTCTCGGCGATCCATCGGCGGCGCCGATTTTTATCGTCGGCATGCCGCGTTCGGGCTCGACGCTGATCGAGCAGATTTTCGCGAGTCATCCCCAGGTGTTAGGCGCGGGTGAGCGCACCGAATTCGGCGAGGCGCTGGTGACGTGCATTCGCCGTGACGCTGCCGACCCGTTGCGGATCGATATCGAAGCGTTGCAGCAGGCCGGCGCCGCGCAATGGCGCACGCTGGGCGCCGACTATCTGCAACGGATGCAATGCGTGCTGGCGGAAACCGGGGCGCGCGCGGGGAACGCCGCACCGCGCCACACCCATTTCACCGACAAATATCCGTTCAATTTCATCAACGTCGGCCTGATTCATCTGGCGCTGCCGAATGCGCGCTTCATTCACTGTCGCCGTTCGCCGTTGCAGACCTGTCTGTCGATTTTTTCGCGGATTTTCCACGACGTGCCGTTCGGCTACGATCTCGGCGAACTGGGCCGCTATTACCGCGCGTACGATGCATTGATGTCGCATTGGCGGCGCGTGCTGCCCGAAGGCGTGATGATCGAGATCGAATACGAAGACCTGGTCGACGATTTCGAGGCCAATGTGCGTCGTCTGCTCGCGCATTGCGGACTCGACTGGGACGAGCGTTGTCGCGCGTTTTACCGGACTTCGCGGCGCGTGAGCACCGCGAGTTCGGCGCAGGTGCGCCGTCCGCTTTACCGGACTTCGATACGTCGCTGGCAGCCGCGCGCGGAGTTGCTCGAACCGTTGTTGACGGGGCTGGGGGCGGAACTGGGAGCGGCGCGGGAAATGAGGCGGCGAGAAGAGAGATCGCAGGAGAGAGGACTACCGGAAGCCGACGTAAACAACCCGCCTTGATCCCGGCACGCAGCGAACATGACCGGCACCGGCACCGGCACCGGCACGAGCGGATAAAAACGTAGCGCGCGTCAACGCGGGATCGCCGCCGCGTGATGCAGCGCAGGGTACACGCCGACGATGAACGCCGCGTAGAGCGCGGCCATCGTCACGCCGGCGGCCGTGCCCCAGATATCGCGCGATGCCGCGCCCTGGCGGAAATGCACGGGCAGCCCGACGATCACATAGCCGATCACGAAGAACACGATGACCGCGCGCACGGGCGACAGATCGTGACCGATAAATTCAAGCAGGGCGGACAGATTGAATGCGGGCATGGACAGGCAGGCAATCACGCGGTCGGAGGTGTCGCGCGCGAAGCCGGAAGCCGAGAGCGGCGAGTGCGAGGCAGCGAGCGGTTCGCTCCATTTCACTCGTGCGGCGAGCTTCATCGCGCGATGACTTATGCGCATTAAAGGCTACGCACTCGCGACACGCAAGAAAAAGACTGTATAAATTTGTACGGCGCCGCTTTGCTTGCAGCGGGCCTGCAAGGCGACTTTCAGCGGGGCTTCACGGCGCTCCGGATGGCTTTCGACGCGAGGGTGCCGGCGTATGTCCGGCGCTGCCTTAATGTCGCTTCAACGTCGCTTCAATAGTGCTTTAACGTTTCCCCTAGGCGACGCCCGAACCGTGCCTAAGCGCCCGCTTCGCGCTTGCGCAATGTATCGAGCAACGGCTTCAGACCGTTGTGATCGATCTCCTGCATCAACGAGAGCAGACGGCCGATTTCGCCAGGCGGAAAGCCCTGGCTCGCGAACCAGTTCAAATAGTGGCCAGGCAGATCGGCAATCACGCGGCCCTTGTATTTGCCGAAGGGCATCACGCGCGTGACCAGCAGTTCGAGTTGTTCGGGATTCATGGAGGATTCATGCGGGGTAATTGCCGGGAAGCCGGCGCGAGGTTCATGAAGCGCGCCGCGAAGGATCGGGCCCGAGGCGCGGCCGCGAGCACGACCATCGAGGCCCGGCAGCGCCGGTCCGGCTTGGGTTCCGCGCAGGCACCGTATTCTAGCCGTGCTGCAGGCAGGGCGCCGGCATGGTAACGTCTGCGCTTTCCGTTCATCTATTCGACAGGACAAGCTAAATGGAATACCGCAGACTCGGTGACTCCGACGTGAAAGTCAGCCAGATCGGTCTCGGCACCATGACGTGGGGCGAGCAGAACACCGAACAGGAAGCGCATGCGCAGATCGACTACGCGCTCGATCACGGCGTCAATCTGATCGACACTGCTGAAATGTATCCGGTGCCGCCGCGCGCCGAGACGCAGGGCTCGACCGAGCGCTACATCGGCACGTGGCTCGCGCAGCACGGCAGCATGCGCGAGAAGATCGTGCTCGCCACCAAGATCACCGGGCCCGCGCGTCAACCGCATAACCCGCGCCATATTCGCGGCGAGGCCAACCAGTTCGATCGCAAGAATCTGACCGAGGCGCTCGACGGCAGCCTCAAGCGTCTGCAGACGGACTACGTCGATCTGTATCAGATGCACTGGCCCGATCGCAGCACGATGACGTTCGGCCGCCCCCTGTATCCGTGGGTCGACGACGCGTACACGGTGCCGATCGAAGAGACGCTCGCGGTGCTCGCCGACTTCGTCAAGCAAGGCAAGGTGCGTCACATCGGCGTGTCGAACGAAACGCCGTGGGGCGTCGCGCAATTCCTGCGCGCGGCCGAAAAGTTCGGCCTGCCGCGCATCGTCAGCGTCCAGAATCCGTACAACCTCGTGAACCGTACCTACGAAGCGGGCCTGTCCGAGTTCGCGCATCGCGATGGCATCGGCCTGCTCGCGTATTCGCCGCTCGCGTTCGGCTGGCTGTCGGGCAAGTACGAAGGCGGTGCGCGTCCGGCCGGCGCGCGCATCACGCAGTTCGAACGTTTCCAGCGCTACAGCAAGCCGCAGGCCATGCAGGCGACCTCGCGCTACGTCGAACTCGCGAAGCGTCACGGCCTGTCGCCCGCGCAGTTCGCGCTCGCGTTCGTCAACAGCCGCCCGTTCGTGACGAGTACCCTGGTCGGCGCGACCTCGCTCGAGCAGTTGAAGGAAAACATCGCGAGCGCGCAGGTGACGCTGTCGGCGGAAGCGCTGGCGGAAATCGACCAGCTGCACGAATTGCAGCCGAGCCCGGCGCCTTGAGCGTGAGGTGAGGGCGAGGTGAGCGCTGCGTGTTCCGGTGGGCCGGGCTGGTCTGCCGGGACACGCCCGTGAAGCTGTTTCAGCCCGCGGCCCTCGCTGCATCTGCCGCTGCGTTCCTGGGCTCATGCGTCGGTTCGCGCGTCGCCCCATGCGGCGCATTCTCGCCGAGATCCCAGAACAGTCCCGCCATCATCCGCAATCCCTCGCGCACGACCGGGCTAAGCAGATGCTCGTTCGGCGCATGCTGCGAGCAGGCCGGGTACGAATGCGGCACCCAGATCGTCGGCAGACCGAGCGTGTCGGCGAATACGTCGTTGGGCAACGTGCCGCCGAGGTTCGGCAGCACCGCGGTTTTCTTGCCCGTGGTTCGTTCGAGCGACGCGATCGCCCATTCGACCCACGGGTCGTCCGGATTCAGGCGCGTGGCCGGCGCGCCGCGTTCGACGTCGAGTTCGACGAGCTGAAAACCATGCGCGTCGAGATGCGCGCGCAGATGCTGGCCGAGGTTCTCCCAATCGGTGCCGACCACGAAGCGCAGCTGGCAAACCGCGAACGCCGCCGGCGGAATCGCGTTGACCGGGTTCTCGGGATTGCCGGCCTTGAACGCGAGCACCTCGACGCTGTTCCAGCCGAACACACGCTCGGGCGCCGTGAGACCCGGCTCGCCCCAGTTGTCGTCGATGGCCGGGTCGCCGGGGCCGCCGCCCACTGCGATGTCGGCGAGCGCGCGGCGCACGGCCTCGGGAATCGGCGGCGGACGCAAGCCTGCGACCGCGATCACGCCGCGCGCATCGACGAGACTCGCGAGCGCACTCGCGAGCACGGTGGCCGGATTGCGCAGCAGGCCGCCCCAATTGCCCGAATGGTGCGCGCCGTCGCGCAGGTTCAGCGACAGCCTGAAATTGACCGCGCCGCGCGAGCCGAGGAACACGGTCGGGCGGTGCGCGGCGAGACGCGGGCCGTCGGAGGCGATCAGCACGTCGGCGGCCAGTTCGTCGCGCTGCGCGCGGCAGATCGCATCGAGCCCCGGCGAGCCGGTTTCCTCGCCCATCTCGATCAGCAGCTTCGCGTTGAAGCCGAGCTTGCCGCCGCGCGCCTCGCGCACGCTCGCGAGCGCGGCGAGGTTGATCGTGTGCTGGCCTTTGTTGTCGGCGGTGCCGCGGCCGAACCAGCGTTCGCCTTCGACGGTCACGGCCCACGGCGTGAGCGGCGCGCGCCACTGGCTGTCGTAGCCGCGCACGACGTCGCCGTGGCCGTAGATCAGCACGGTCGGCAGAGCGTCGCCTTCATGACGGTTCGCGATCAGGAACGGTCCGAAGCCGTTCACCGGGTTATCGACGATGCGCGTCTGGAACCCGAGGCGCGCGGCTTCGGGCGCGATTTCGTCGCTCAGATAGGACCGCAGCAGCGCGTCGCGACCGCTTTCCTCGCTCTCGGTGCGAAAGCCGACGCGGCGGTTCAGGTCGGCGAGAAAGGCGCCGGATTCGAAATGCCGGGTTGCGTGCTCGATCGCCTCGTTGCGACTCATGGATGTCTCCGATGCGGGGTGGGCTGGATGGCTCGGGAGGCTGACGAGATCGTCATGCGTGTCATGCCCTGTCATTGAGAGCGATTCTAGAAGCCGGGCTTTTTTGTCACAATGGCCGCATGGCCATGTGCGACACCCAACGGCAAATGTTCTCCAGGATGCCGAATCACGGCCTACACTGTGGTGGACAGCGGCATCCCTCGACAATGCATTGCGTAAAAGGTCACGAAAAACGGCGCAGAGATAACTCAGGAAGCTCGCGGAAGAACCACGCAGAGGCAGCACGGTAACGCCGTCCGCCCGCGATGCTGCAATGCACATCGACGGCGGATATCGACCCGGACAAGAAGCGCGCACCCTCATCGGTACGAGGCGTTCGCTCACAACAGAGCAATAGGACCAGGACATCGAATGGCGCAGCAAAAAACCAATCCCAAACTCGAACAGGCGCTGACGCGCGGCGATCTGGCGATCCGTCAGGCGAACTCGGCACGCGCAACCGCGTTGTTGCGCGCGCTGGCCAAGATGATCGTCGATGCGTCGGCGACCATCGGCGTGGAAGCCTTCACGTTGATCCACGACGGCGACAGGATCTACGATCCCGCCGATGGTTTGTGGCCGCAGGCATTGCTGATTTCGCTCGACGGTCCGGTCGAGGATACCGATCCCGACGAAGTGCGCACGGTGCGGCTTATCGCCGACGATCCGGGCACGGTGTTCCGCGTCGAGTGGCAGCGCGCCGACGGCAAGATCGGACGTCATGAGGGAGGACCGTTCGCGACGGTCGCGTTTATCTCGGACGTCGATATTCCGTGGACCGATGACGAGGATTGATCGGGAGCCAGACTGAGGCGCGGGAGCGCTGCGGTTCAACCCCGCGCGCGGACAGCATCGCGCGTGCCCGATGCCTTGCACGGGTGGCTCACGTTTCTTGCCTGGCGTGACGTGCAGGGTTCCACGGAGTGGGGGCCGCGGCTTGCCGCACTCGGCCTACTTCATCATCCTGCGGCGAAACAGAATCGCGGCTACGACGAAGCCACCCACCGCATACGCGGCCAGCACGCCCGCGTGCCACAGCGCGTGAGCGACCGGCCGCCCGAGCATGACCGGGCGCATCAGTTCGACCGCATGCGCGAGCGGCAACGCGCCGGTCGCGGCCTGCGCGGCGGCAGGCAGTTGCGAGGTCGGAAAGAACACGCCCGAGAGCAGCAGCATCGGCGTGAGCACGAGCGTCTGATAGAACATGAAAAAGTCGTACGACGGCGCGAGTGCCGTCACGATCATCGCGATGCTGGCGAAGGCGAGACCGGCCAGCACGATGACCGGCAAGCCGAGCAACATCGATGGAAAGCTCGCGTAGCCGAGCACGCCGGCCACGAGCATGATCGCGGCGCCCGACAGCATCGACTTGCTGGCTGCCCAGATCACCTCGCCGAGCACGATATCGCCGAGCGTGAGCGGCGTGTGCATGATCGCTTCCCACGTGCGCTGCACGTGCATGCGCGAAAAGCCCGAATACATCGACTCGAAACTCGCCGACATCATCACGCTCGAGGCAACCGTGCCCGCCGCGAGAAACGCGATGTACGAGACGCCGTCGACGTGCCCGACCATCAGCCCGAGTCCGAGGCCGAGCCCGAACAGATAGATCATCGGGTCGGCGAGATTGCCGAACATCGACGCAAGCGCGAGCTTCTTCCAGACCAGATAGTTGCGGCGCCACACCGCGATCCAGTTCACGGCGTTGGCGGGGAAAGCGGCGAACGGTTCCTGTGCCGAAGGCGTGCCGCCGTGGGTTTCGTAGGTGCGTGCGTCCATGAGGTGTCTCGGGTTGTTCTCGCGTGCCCGGGGTTTGCCGGGTGCCTGCCTTGTGCCTGGTCCGTGCCTGCTTTGCGCGATTTTCTCGGTGGCGTCCCTTGTTTGCGGTTCCTGTCCGGTTGCCGCATCTATTGTGCGACGTCGCGGCTGCTTATGCCTTGCGTGCCGGGCATGTTTCGACGCCTCGTTTCGATGCGCGTTCTCAATCCTGCATCTCGCGGCCCGTGAGCCGCAAAAACACGTCTTCGAGATTCGCCGGCCGATGCAGATAGCGCAGATCGGCGCGCTGCTTGAGCCGCGCATGCACAGGCTGCGCGTCGTTCACGTAGCAGAACAGGGTTTCGCCGCTGATCTCGGTTCGCTCGGCGAGCGGCGCGAGTTCGTCGCGCAACGCAAGCGGGTCGGGGCCGTAGATCTCGATCACGTCGCAGCCGATCTCGGAAGCGATCAACTCGCTCGGCGCGCCCTCGGCGATCTTGCGTCCTTCCTCGATCACGCAGAGCCGATGACATAGCCGCTCGGCTTCTTCCATGAAGTGCGTGGTCAGCAGGATGGTTTTGCCGCGCGCGAGCAGCGAGCGCAACCGCTCCCAGATCAGATGCCGCGCCTGCGGATCGAGCCCGGTGGTCGGCTCGTCCATGATCAGCACGTCGGGGTCGTTGATGAGCGCACGCGCAAGCGTGAGGCGCCGCTTCATGCCGCCCGACAGTTCGCTCACGCGTGCGTCCGCCTTGCTTTCGAGCCGCGCGAATTCGAGCAGTCCGGGCACGGCCGCGCGGCATTGCGCGGCGCTCAAGCCAAAGTAGCGGCCGAACACGAGCAGGTTTTCGCGCACCGTGAAATCGGGATCGAGGTTGTCGAACTGCGGCACCACGCCGACGCGCGCCCGCGCCACGCGCGCACGGCCCGGAATCGGCTCGCCGCACAGGCGGATTTCGCCGGCATCGGGCGACGCGATGCCGAGCAGCATGCGCAAGGTCGTGGTCTTGCCCGCGCCGTTGGGGCCGAGCAGGCCGAAGCATTCGCCCGCATTGACATGGAACGACAATCCATCGACGACCGTTTTTTCGCCGTAGCTTTTCCTGACCTGATGGAATTCGATAGGGGCGGCAGGCATGGATCGATGAAGGCTCCGGAAGAACACGCTACGGCAGGCAATGGACGCGGTGCGCGCGGATGGCCGCAACGGCTACGAAAGCAGTCCATTCTAGGGCATTGTCGAGCGAAGACGCCTGCAGCCCTGTTGGGCGTAGACGCGTGTTGGACATCCTTCAGGCACCTATCGTGCTGGGGAATCGATGCTCGGGGGCGACGCTGAACGGAGCGTCGCCACGCCACGCGATATTTTTTGCGCTGCCATATTTGCGTGCAAAACCGGGCCGATGCCGCCGCAACGTCCGTGCGGCCTGCATTAACCTGTAGCGACTACGCACTTAGCGTTTTCCATCTCTTGCAAGCTGAATTGCGGCGCACCATGATTGACTCAGACCGCGCTTTCCGCGCGAAGGGAGAAAATGATGGCGAGCTACCAGAAAATCCTGTTGTGCTACGACGGCTCGCGCGAAGGCCGTAAAGCCCTGCGTTGCGGCGCCGATCTGGCGTTGGACCTGAAGGCGGAAACGCATTTGCTGTCGGTGGTCGACATGCGTTCCAGCATCGCGCAAAGCGCGGGCCTGTTGACCGACGTGGCCTGTGGCAGCTTCGAAAAAACCGCCCGCGAGATTCTGCAGGAGGGCGTGAACTGGCTGACCGAGCGCGGCGTGAACGCACAAGGGCATTTCGCGTTCGGCCATCCGATCGACGAGATCGCCAATCTCGCCAATGAGTTGCAGGTCGATCTCGTGGTGGTCGGTCATCGCTGCCGGACCGGCTTGTCGCGCTGGTGGATGGGCGCGGGTAATACGCCGCTGCTCGATCGCGTGTCGTGCAGCATTCTGGTCGCGTGTTCGTCGGTGCAGGAGCAACAGCAGGCCGCGGCCTGACGCGGTGATGTACCGATGAGCGTTGCCTGAGCAACGCTTGCTTATGCAAGATGAGGCACGATCACGCGCGGGATTTCGACATGGCGCGATCGTGCATGAGAGTTGACGCGTGCGGCTCGTTGCGTGCCGGTCTGAATGAGGGCTTGCACGAAGGTCTGAATGACGGCCTGAATAACGGCGAGCGCCATTGAAAGACCTCGATGCGGTATCGAACTGCGCCGGGTGTATCGAAACGCTTGTCGCATCCTGTCGAGTGGCCGGCTACGATAGCCGGCCACTCGTCCATTCAGATCAAACTTCCCATTCACTCGTTCAGATTGATCGCGGCGAGCTTCCACGTGATCAGACCTTCGCGGCGGAAGATGGCCGAATAATTCGCATTGCCTTCGCCGCGCCGGTACGTGATGACGAATTCATTGAGGCTGCGATAACCGGCCGTGCTTTGCCGCGCGGGCGGTGCCGCATTCGGTTGATTGGCGTTGTTTGCGGCGGGTGGCGCCGGCTGGCCTTCCGTGCTCGCGGCAGGCGGTGCCGCCGGCTGCTCGCCCGGGGTGCCGCGTGGCGGCATGCCGTTCAGCAGGGCCGCGACACCGTCTGGTGTCGCATAGGCATCGACGAGCGGACCGATCAACGTCACGCCGATCACCGCGCCAATCGTGGCTATCTTGTTACCGGCGTCCGCTTCGAGCCGGCGCGTCAGCATGTCGGCCACCTGCAGCTTGAGGCTGTCGCGTAACGCGGGAAAGTCGACGTATGAATTGACGGTTTGCACGTCTCGCGCATCGGCCGCGCGTTTGAGATTATTCACCGCGATATACGGCGACGCATAAATAAACCCTAGCGCGGCAATCACGATGACCACGATCAACGTGATAAGTAGTGGCCGGGTGGCACTGCCCTGGATGCGTTTCTGAACTCTCATCGGATCGGACTCTCCCGTCAGGTTGGGTCTAACGTGGACCACGGCGAGGACGAAACGATCCCAATACCACGCGAATACCTGAACACAGGAAGTACGCTCCGCGTTCATTCACAAATTATTCAGGACTCGCTCAGAATTTGCTCAGGACTCGAACACCGCGCCGTGCATATTGGCTTCGTCGGCTATGCAGCGATCGATCATACGGCATACGGCCTCGATCGTGCCGACCATGATTAATCGCGATGGCCCATGATAGACGCGCACCGGCGCGCGACGCGATGGCTCGGCCGTATTCAAGCCCGAATTCAGCGAGACGCGCGCGAATGCCGGCAACGACGACGGCAAGCCGGAGCTTGAAGCGGGCTCGTCGAACAGCGACGGCGTGTGCTCAGCGGGCGCTTCGATCAGTGGGCAGGGCGTGAGCTTGCGCAGATGGCGCAGACGGCCGAACTGGCGAAAAGGCAGCAGACGGGCAAGACGTTCCATGAGTCTCTCCAGGCGATGCGAGGTAAATGCAGCTTGGGTTGGACAAACCGGCGCGAGCGGTCCTGGCGGTACGGACGTACCAGCCAATCAGAACTCGCTCGGGCGGATCAGCCCTACGGCGATCCCTTCCAGCGCGAAATCCGCGCTGCCGGTTGCCACGAAGATGTTTTCGTAATCGGGGTTTTCCGCGATCAACTCAATGCCGTTCGAGCGGCGCTTCAGGCGCTTGACCGTGACGTCGTCTCCGAGCCGGGCAATGATGATCTGGCCGTCCTTCGCTTCGCTGCGCTTTTGCACCGCGAGCAGGTCGCCGTCGAGAATGCCCGCGTCGCGCATCGACAGGCCGCGCACCTTCAGCAGGTAGTCGGGCTTGCTCGAGAACAGCGCCGGGTCGCATGCGTAGTGCTGCGAGATATGTTCCTGCGCGAGGATCGGGCTACCCGCCGCGACCCGGCCGATGAGCGGCAGCGACAACTGCATGAGCCCCGCGTGCGGCAGCGTGAACTGGTGCGGCGCATCATCCTGCCCGGACAGCAGGCGGATGCCGCGCGAGGCGCCGGCCGCGAGCTCGATCACGCCCTTGCGGGCCAGCGCGCGCAGATGTTCTTCCGCCGAATTGGCTGAGCTGAAACCCAGTTCGGCCGCGATTTCGGCGCGGGTGGGCGGAAAGCCGGTGCGTTCGATCGCGCGGCGGATCAGATCGAAAACCTGCTGCTGTCGTGCGGTGAGTTTTGTCATGGCCACTGTATGTATGAACAGGTGACTGTATTTTTATACAGTATTCGGCGCATTTCAAGCTTTACTTTAAGTTCTCGAAACGGGGGACGTTCCGGCGTCGCTTTGGGGCGTCATCGCGGCTGTTTGGTCGTTACAGCGCCGCGCCCGTCTGTCGTTACCACTTTTGCGTATTAAAAAATGAAGAAACATTATTTTTAATGATGAAAGCGCTTCGATAGACTGGCTTCCGGGTTGGCGCTCATGTGCACGTGACCGCGACGCAAAACAACAGCAGATTCGCCAAGGCGGATCATCACGCGGAGAAAAGTTGACATGAACCATCGGCAGACGGGGCTTACGGGCAGGACGAAACGATTCATCGCGGCATTGGCCGTCGGCGCGGCGGGCGCGCTCGGCATGTTCGGCGCGAGCGGGGCGGCGCATGCCGACACGACGCTGCTCAATGTGTCCTACGACCCGACGCGCGAGCTGTATCAGGACATCAATCAGGCCTTCGGCAAGGAATGGAAGGCGAAGACCGGCGAGACGGTCAATTTCAGGCAGTCGCATGGCGGCTCCGGCGCACAGGCGCGCTCGGTGCTCGACGGCCTGCAGGCCGACGTCGTGACACTGGCGCTCGCTTACGACATCGACGCGCTCGCGAACAAGGGCCTCGTCGACAAAAACTGGCAGAAGCGCCTGCCCGACAATGCCTCGCCCTACACGTCGACGATCGTGTTCCTCGTGCGCAAGGGCAACCCGAAGCACATCAAGGACTGGGACGATCTCGTCAAGCCGGGCGTGTCGATCGTCACGCCGAATCCGAAAACCTCGGGCGGCGCGCGCTGGAACTACCTCGCCGCGTGGGCGTACGCCGAGCACCTGCCGGGCGGCAACGCGCAGACGGCGAAGGCGTTCGTCGGCAAGCTCTATAAAAACGCGGGCGTGCTCGATTCGGGCGCGCGCGGCGCGACCACGAGCTTCGTGCAGCGCGGGATCGGCGACGTGCTGATCGCCTGGGAAAACGAGGCGTTCCTGTCGCTGAAGGAATTCGGCCCGGACAAGTTCGAGATCGTCGTGCCGTCGGCGAGCATTCTTGCCGAGCCGCCGGTCGCGGTGGTCGACAAGGTCGTCGACAGGCATGGCACGCGCAAGCTCGCCGAGGCCTATCTGAACTTCCTCTATAGCGAAGAGGGCCAGGAGATCGGCGCGCGCAACTTCTATCGTCCGCGTTCGAACAAGGTGCCAGCCGAGCTGACCGCGAGGTTTCCGAAGCTGAAGCTCTACACGGTGGACGATTCGTTCGGCGGCTGGGCTAACGCGCAGAAGACCCATTTCGCGGACGGCGGCGTGTTCGATTCGATCTATCAGCCGCAGTAACAGCGGTTGCCGCCGCGCCTGAAAACGAGCGCGGCGGCAATGCCGCATCAGGCAGCATAAGACGACATAAGGCAACGCGCGGCGCGGCGGCGCGCGGGCCATCCGCCGCGCGAGCATCAACCCTGAACGAGTATCCAGCATGACCACGTTGACCTTTCGCAAGCCGAGCGCATTGCCCGGCTTCGGCCTGACACTCGGCATCACGGTGGCGTATTTGAGCCTCGTGGTGCTGATTCCGTTGGCATCGACGTTTCTGAAGACCTCGACGCTCGACTGGGACCAGTTCGTGCGCGCGGTCACCTCGCCGCGCGTGCTCGCGTCGTATCGGCTGACGTTCTTCTCGGCGCTCGGCGGCGCGCTCATCAACGCGGCGTTCGGCTTTCTCGTCGCGTGGGTGCTGGTGCGCTACACGTTTCCGTTCAAGCGCATCGTCGATGCGGTCGTCGATCTGCCGTTCGCGCTGCCGACCTCGGTGGCCGGCATTTCGCTCGCGGCGGTGTATGCGGGCAACGGCTGGATCGGCCAGTTTCTCGTGCCGCTCGGCATCAGGATCGCGTTCACGCCGGCCGGCGTGCTGGTCGCGCTGACGTTCATCGGCCTGCCGTTCGTGGTGCGCACGGTGCAGCCGGTGCTGGAGGAGTTCGAACGCGAGCAGGAAGAGGCGGCCGCCTGCCTCGGCGCGTCGCGCTGGCTCACGTTTCGCCGCGTCGTGCTGCCGGCCGTGTTGCCGGCGCTGCTGACCGGCTTCGCGCTCGCCTTTGCGCGCGCGCTCGGCGAATACGGCTCGGTGATCTTCATCGCCGGCAACGTGCCGATGAAATCGGAGATCACGTCGCTGCTCATCATCACGAAGCTCGAACAGTACGACTACGCGGGCGCGACCGCGCTCGCGGTCGTGATGCTGATCGTGTCGTTCCTGATGCTGCTGTTCATCAATACGTTGCAGTGGTATTTGCAGCGGCGCACGAGCCGCGGCGGCGCGGGGCCCGTGCCGCAGGGGCCGGCGGGCGGCGCCGTGAGCAACGCGGCGAGCGGCGCCACTGGCACAGCAACGAGCCATGCAGCGCGGGTCGCGGCAGTCGGCGGAGGTGCGCAATGAGCGGCCGTTCTACGAACCCGGGCAACCACGCGAACGGTGCCAGCGAAGTGCAGGGCGCAAATTCCACGCGGGCCCGCGCCAGTGCGTCGCTTGACACCTCGCTTGACACCTCGCTTGGCACCTCGCCTGATACGTTACTCAACACGTCGCCCGGCGTGCCGCGCCGGCCCGATCCGGTCAGCGAGCCGCCGGCGGTGCGCTGGCTGCTGACCGGCATCGCGCTGCTGTTTCTCGCGCTGTTCCTCGTCGTGCCGCTTGTCGCCGTGTTCTATCAGGCGCTCGCCAAGGGGCTGCGCTTTTACTTCGCGTCGCTCGCCGATCCCGATGCGCTCTCGGCCATCAAGCTGACGCTGCTGACCGCCGCGATCGCCGTGCCGCTCAATCTCGGGTTCGGTCTCGCGGCGTCGTGGTGTATCGCGAAGTTCGAGTTTCGCGGCAAGGCGCTGCTGACCACGCTGATCGATCTGCCGTTCTCGGTCTCGCCGGTGATCTCGGGTTTGATCTACGTGCTGATGTTCGGCGCGCAGGGCTGGTTCGGCCCATGGCTCGAAGACCACGACGTGCAGATCATCTTCGCGGTGCCGGGCATCGTGCTCGCGACGATCTTCGTGACGTTCCCGTTCGTCGCGCGCGAACTGATTCCGCTGATGCAGGCGCAAGGCAACGACGAGGAAGAAGCCGCACACGTGCTCGGCGCCTCGGGCTGGCAGATTTTCCGCCGCGTCACGCTGCCGAACATCAAATGGGGCCTGCTGTACGGCGTGATTCTCTGCAACGCGCGCGCGATGGGCGAGTTCGGCGCGGTGTCGGTGGTGTCGGGCCATATTCGCGGACAGACCGACACGATGCCGCTGCACGTCGAAATTCTCTACAACGAGTACAACTTCTCGGCAGCATTCGCCGTGGCGTCGCTGCTGGCGCTGCTCGCGCTCGTCACGCTCGGGCTCAAGCTGCTGGCCGAGCGCCATATGTCGGCGGAGCTGTCGGCCGCGCGCGAGGTGCCCGCGTATGCGGGGCCGGCGCCGGTGCCGTTGTCCACGGACACGAGCACGGGCACGGGCACGCGGCCGGCCGGTGCGCCGTCCGCGCCTCATTCGTTTTTCGCCAACGCAACGCCTGCGTCGCAGCCACACCCGCTCAAGCAAGGAGAGCTGTAAATGGGTATCACCGTTCGTCACCTGCACAAGCGCTTCGGCGATTTCGTCGCGCTCGACAATGTCTCGCTCGACTTTCCGCCGGGCGAACTGGTCGCGCTGCTCGGGCCGTCGGGGTGCGGCAAGACCACGCTGCTGCGCGTGATCGCCGGTCTCGAATACGCGGACGCCGGCCAGGTCGTGCTGCAAGGTCAGGACGTCGCGGCGGTTGGCGCGCGCGAGCGTGAAGTCGGCTTCGTGTTCCAGCATTACGCGCTGTTCCGTCACATGACGGTGTTCGAGAACGTCGCGTTCGGTCTGCGCGTGAAGCCGCGCAAGGAGCGGCCTGCCGAGAGCGTGATTCGCGAGAAGGTGCATGAGCTGCTCAGGCTCGTGCAGCTCGACTGGCTCGCGCAGCGTTATCCGTCGGAACTGTCGGGCGGGCAGCGGCAGCGTATCGCGCTCGCGCGTGCGCTCGCCGTGGAGCCGAAGGTGCTGCTGCTCGACGAGCCGTTCGGCGCGCTCGACGCGAAGGTGCGCAAGGAGTTGCGCAGCTGGCTGCGGCGTCTGCACGACGATCTGCATATCTCGACGATCTTCGTCACGCACGACCAGGAAGAAGCGCTCGAAGTGGCCGACCGCATCGTCGTGCTCGATCGCGGCCACGTCGAGCAGGTGGGCAGCCCGCAGGACGTCTACGATCATCCGCAGACGCCGTTCGTCTACGAGTTTCTCGGCGCGGCGAACCGTCTGCATGGCAACGTCGACGCACAGGGCTTCGTGGTCGATGGCGCGGCTTTGCCGGTCGCGATCGCGGCCGGTTTCAGCGGGCCGGCGTTCGCCTACGTGCGGCCGCACGATCTGCAACTGTATCCGCAGACGGCGGGGCATCGCGAGGGTATCGTGGTGGACGTGCAGCGCGTCGTGACGCTTGGCGGTTCGGTGCGCGTCGAACTCGCGGGCCGCGAGGGCAATCTGCTCGAAGCGGAACTCGATCGCGAGACGTGGCGCGATCTGCAACTGGCGGTCGGCGATGGCGTGACCGCGGTGCCGCGCGCGTTGCGCGTGTTTCCCGCGCAGTGAGAGGGGGGCGCCGCCGCGCGGCGCGCATGACAGGAGAGCAACGTATCGGCCGGACCCGGCGGTTGCGCCGGGTGAGTGGCTTCAAAGCGGTGACTGCAAATCGGCTTCAATAACTCAACATAACTCAACTCTGGCTGAACCGGAGACACATCGATGAATTTCCAGCAATTGCGCTTCGTGCGCGAGGCCGTGCGGCAGAACATGAACCTGACCGAGGTTGCGAACGTGCTGTACACGTCGCAGTCGGGCGTGTCGAAACAGATCAAGGATCTCGAGGACGAACTCGGCGTCGACATCTTCATCCGCCGCGGCAAGCGGCTCACGGGCCTGACCGAGCCGGGCAAGGCCGTGCATCAGCTGATCGAGCGGATGCTGCTCGACGCGGAGAATCTGCGCCGCGTGGCGCGTCAGTACGCGGATCAGGACAGCGGCCATCTGGTCGTGGCGACCACCCACACGCAGGCGCGCTACGCGCTGCCGAAGGTGGTCCGGCAGTTCACCTCGGTGTTCCCGAAGGTGCATCTGGCGCTGCGCCAGGGCAGCCCGCAGCAGATCGCGCAGATGATTATCAACGGCGAGGCCGACATCGGCATCTCGACCGAAGCGCTCGACCGCTTCCCCGACATCGTCACGTTCCCGTGCTATTCGTGGCATCACGTGGTGGTCGTGCCGAAGGGGCATCCGCTCGTGGGCCGCGAAAATCTGACGCTCGACGAGATCGCCGAATTCCCGATCGTCACCTACGACCAGGACTTCACGGGCCGCTCGCATATCGACCAGGCGTTCGCGAAAGCGGGTGCGTTGCCCGACGTCGTGCTGACCGCGATCGACGCCGACGTGATCAAGACCTACGTCGAACTCGGCATGGGCATCGGCGTGGTCGCGGCGATGGCCTACGATCCGAAACGCGACACCGAACTCGTCGCGCTCGACACGCAGCATCTGTTCGAGGCCAGCACGACGCGCGTCGGCTTGCGCAAGGGCGCGTTTTTGCGCGCCTACGCGTACCGGCTGATCGAAATGTTCGCGCCGCAGTTGAGCGAGGCCGATATCGCGGCGCAGTTGCGCGAGGCGGTGTGAGCGGGCGATGAGGGCGCCGGGTCCTCGCGGCCGGGGTGCGTCTTCGCGGCGCCCGCGTGATGTCTTCATGATGCCCATCGCGTGATGCCCTCACGACACCCGCACGCGCCGCTCAAGCCTTGCGGGCTCCCGGTTTTCCATACATGGCGGCGGCTGGCGCATCGCTTACAATCGCCGCCATGAATACTTCCACTTCCTTTTCGCCGGTTTCTCCCGGCCACGGCGCGGCGCCGTCGCTGCCGCGCATCGCCGTGCTCGCGACCGGCGGCACGATCGCCGGCGCGGCCGCGGATGCGGCCAATACCTCGGGCTATCAGGCGGGCGTCGTCGGCGTCGAGCAGTTGCTCGCGGCAGTGCCGGCGTTGTCCGCGGTCGCGCGGATCGCACCCGAGCAGATCGCCAGCGTCGACAGCAAGGACATGGCGCTACCGCTATGGAGCACGCTGGCGCAACGCATCGACACGCTGCTCGCGAGCGAGGACGTCGACGGCGTCGTGGTCACGCACGGCACCGATACGCTCGAAGAAACCGCCTACCTGCTGCATCTGACCGTCAAGTCGGACAAGCCCGTCGTGCTGACCGCGGCGATGCGGCCGGCCTCGGCGTTGTCGGCTGATGGTCCGCTGAATCTGCTGAATGCCGTGACGGTGGCCGGGCATGCGTCGGCGCGCGGGCAGGGCGTGCTGGTGGCGTTCAACAACCGCATTCATAGTGCGCGCGACGTCGTCAAGACGAGCACCTATGCGGTCGACGCGTTCCAGTCGCCGGAGATCGGCGCGCTGGGCTGGGTGCAGGACGGCCGCGTCGAATTTCAGCGCGGCGTGGTGCGCGCGCATACGCTCGCGAGCGAATTCGCGAGCGGCGCGCAGTGGCCGCATGTGGAGATCGTCGCGAGCTATGCGGGCGTCTCGCGGCTTGCCGTCGATGCGCTCGTCGCGGCCGGTGTGCGCGGCATCGTCGTGGCGGGCACGGGCAATGGCTCGATCCATCAGACGCTGCAGCAGGCGCTGGCCGAGGCGGTGACGCGCGGCGTCGCGGTGGTGCGCGCGTCGCGCGTCGGCTCGGGCCACGTGATGCGCAACGGCGCGGCCGCCGACGACGCGCTCGGTTTCGTCAGCGCAGGTTCGCTGAATCCGTACAAGGCGCGGGTGCTGCTGATGCTGGCGCTGGGCGCGGGCCATACGGCGCCGGCCGCGCTGCAGAAGGTGTTCGATACGTATTGATTGACGGCCCGGCGGTGTGAGCCGATGCGAGCCGGTGAGCGCCGATCAGGCGTCGGATCGGCAACGCGCGCCGCCTGCAGCGATGTGACGACGGTTCCAGCGGATGGCCGCTCGACCCGAAGTAGAGTCCAGGATTGTGATTCCTGTCGTCAACGCGGCGTTTGGCAGAGCGCGGGAAACCCGCTCAAAGAATCGCCACGACAACCGATCCGACAGCCGGACACCCGACGACGACGTCTGACCGACCAAGGCTTCCCCGCCTTCGCCGGGTGCCGCTGCGGACCCCACTTGCCGCTCTCAGCCCAGAGCGGCACGATTTGCCCGTTGCGCCGCGCGGACAGCCGAAGCTGCCGCGCGACCAACAGGCGCCCCACCTGTGCTTGCCGGGACGCCGCCCGCCGATGCCGGGCCGCGGGCCATGGCGGCGGGCCGAAGTCGGCCGCGATTGGTAACCGTCGTCGGCAACCGGCAATAGCCACGAATAGCCGGCAATAAATAGCCAGCAACAACCGCCGGCAAGCTCAACCGCGAAAACCGGAACCTCAGGCCGCCTTCGCTTCCTCACCGCCCGGCGCCTGCGCGACCTCATGGTTCGCCATGATTTCGAGGGCGCGCACCATCGCCGAGTGATCCCACGCCTTGCCGCCGTTCGCCGCGCACACGCTGAACAGTTGCTGCGCGCTCGCGGTATGCGGCAGCGCGATACCGAGCTTGCGCGCGCCGTCGAGCGCGAGGTTCAGGTCCTTCTGATGCAGCTCGATGCGAAAGCCCGGGTTGAAGGTGCGCTTCGTCATGCGCTCGCCGTGCACTTCGAGAATCCGCGACGACGCGAAGCCGCCCATCAGCGCGCGGCGCACGCGTTCCGGATCGGCGCCCGAGCGCGACGCGAACAGCAGCGCTTCGGCCACCGCCTCGATGTTCAGCGCGACGATGATCTGGTTCGCGACCTTGCAGGTCTGGCCCGCGCCGTTCTCGCCGATCAGCGAGATGTTCCTGCCCATCAGCTCGAACAGCGGTTTCGCCAGCGCAAAGGCTTGCTCGGGACCGCCGACCATGATCGTCAGCGTCGCGTCGCGCGCGCCGATTTCGCCGCCGGATACCGGCGCGTCGAGATAGTCGGCACCGAGCGCGTTGATCTTCTTCGCGAATACCTGCGTGTCGAGCGGCGAGATCGAGCTCATGTCGATCACGAGCTTGCCTCGCGTGAGGCCGGCGGCGACGCCGTCGTCGGCGAACAGCACGTTGGCGACGTCGGGCGTGTCCGGCACCATGATGATGACGATGTCGGCGGCCTGCGCGACGGCGGTCGAACTGGCGGCCACGCTGGCCGTTTTCGCGATGTCGTCTGGCACCGGATACGCGCCGTTCACGAACAGCGAGTGGCCGCCCTTGATGAGGTTGCGCGCCATGTGCGCGCCCATGATGCCGAGGCCGATGAAACCGATCTTTGCCATGTGTCTGAATCTCCAGGGTGATAGGGAGGCGTGCGTCAGGCCGCTTCAGGGGACCATGAGGAAACCGAAGCAGGCTCAGGCCGCCGCGTGCGCCGCGCCGCGCGATTGACCGGCCACGCTGTGCAGCCAGCCGAGGCCGGCCTCGGTCGTCGCACGCGGCTTGTATTCGCAGCCGACATAACCGTCGTAGCCGAGCGAGTCGAGCCGCGCGAACAGATACGGGTAGTTGATTTCGCCGCTGCCCGGTTCGTGCCGCCCGGGGTTGTCGGCAAGCTGGATGTGCGCGATCTGCGCGAGGTTCTTTTCGATCGTCGCGGCGAGTTCGCCTTCCATCCGTTGCATGTGATAGATGTCGTATTGCAGGAACAGATTGTCCGAGCCGACCTCGCGAATCACGTCGAGCCCGTCGCGCGAACGGTTCAGCGCGAAGCCCGGAATGTCGTACGAGTTGCACGGCTCGACGAGCAGGCGGATGCCGGCTTTCTTCAGTTCGGCCGCGGCAAAGCGCAGGTTCCCGACGATCGTCGCGCGCGCGGTGTCGGCATCGATGCCCGCGCCCGGAATGCCGACGAGGCAGTTCAGTTGCGGCACCTTCAATGCGCTGGCGTACTCGATCGCGCGGTTGACGCCTTCCCGAAACTCGCCGACCCGATCCGGCAGGCACGCGATGCCGCGTTCGCCGGCGTCCCAGTTGCCCGCGGGCAGGTTGTGCAGCACGAGCTTCAGGCGGTTCTGCTGCAGACGGTCGCTCAAATCGGCGATCGAATACGGATACGGAAACAGGAATTCGACGGCATGAAAGCCGGCGTTGGCCGCGGCCGCGAAACGGTCGAGGAACGGCACTTCGTTGAACAGCATCGTCAGATTCGCTGCAAATTTCGGCATGGTGCGTGTGTCTCTCTGGTCGGTCAGGGCGGTCAGGGGAATCGCGCGCGCGGTTCTCGCGCGGCGAGGGCGGGGCGTTTCATGCGAACGACCCCGGTCCTCGCGCGCGGCATGCATCGCGTGCGCTACAGCTACGGCGGTGACGGCGGCCGCCGCGAGCGCGGCCGGCTCAAACTCAGGCCCGGTCTCAGTCCAGCAGGCTGATCGCGGTCGGTGCGTCCTCGTGCCTTTCGGCCAGTTCCTCGAACTCGTTGATCGCGTCGATCTCGGTGCCCATCGAGATATTGGTCACGCGTTCGAGAATCACTTCGACGATCACCGGCACGTTGAACTCGCCGAGCATCGACTGCGCCTTCTCCAGCGCCGGTTTCAGCTCTTCGGGCTTGAACACGCGAATCGCCTTGCAGCCGAGACCTTCGGCCACCGCCACGTGATCGACGCCATAGCCGTTCGTCTCCGGCGAATTGATGTTCTCGAAGCCGAGCTGCACGCAGTAGTCCATCTCGAAGGCGCGCTGCGCCTGGCGGATCAGTCCGAGGTACGAGTTGTTCACGACCACATGCACGTACGGCAGCTTGAATTGCGCGCCGGCCGCGAGTTCCTCGATCATGAACTGGAAGTCGTAGTCGCCCGAGAGCGCGACGATCGGCCGTTGCGGATCGGCCGCGCGCACGCCGAGCGCCGCCGGAATCGTCCAGCCGAGCGGGCCGGCCTGGCCGCAGTTGATCCAGTTGCGCGCCTTGTAGACGTGCAGGAATTGCGCCGCGGCGATCTGCGACAAACCGATCGTACTCACGTAGCAGGTATCGCGGCCGAACACCTGGTTCATCTCTTCGTAGACGCGCTGCGGCTTCATCGGCACGTTGTCGAAGTGCGTCTTGCGCAGCATCGTGCGCTTGCGCTCCTGGCAATCGGCAACCCATGCGCTGCGGTCCTTGAGCTTGCCCGCGGCCTTCCACTCGCCCGCCACGTCGACGAACAGTTCGAGCGCGGCCTTCGCGTCCGAGACGATGCCGAGATCGGGGCCGAACACGCGGCCGATCTGCGTCGGTTCGATATCGACGTGCACGAACTTGCGGCCCTTCGTATAGACGTCGACGCTGCCGGTGTGGCGGTTGGCCCAGCGGTTGCCGATGCCGAGCACGAAGTCGGAGGCGAGCATCGTCGCGTTGCCGTAGCGGTGCGAGGTCTGCAGACCGACCATGCCGGCCATCAGCGGATGGTCGTCGGGAATCGCGCCCCACGACATCAGCGTCGGGATCACCGGCACGCCGACCGTTTCGGCGAACTTCACGAGCAGGTCTTCGGCCACGGCGTTCAGCACGCCGCCGCCCGAGACGATCAGCGGCTTGTCGGCCTCGTTGAGCAGCGCGAGCGCGGCTTCGATCTGTTTTCTCGTCGCCTTCGGCTTGTAGACAGGCAGCGGTTCGTACGTGTCGATGTCGAATTCGATTTCGGCGAGCTGCACGTCGATCGGCAGATCGACCAGCACCGGGCCCGGACGGCCCGAGCGCATCAGATGGAACGCCTGCTGGAACACGCGCGGCACCAGCGCCGGCTCGCGCACGGTCACGGCCCACTTGGTGACGGGCTTGGCAATCGATTCGATATCGACCGCCTGGAAGTCTTCCTTGTAGAGACGCGCGCGCGGCGCCTGGCCTGTGATAGCCAGAATAGGAATCGAGTCGGCCTGGGCGGAGTACAAACCGGTGATCATGTCGGTGCCAGCAGGCCCCGAGGTGCCGATGCACACGCCGATGTTGCCCGGCCGAGCGCGCGTGTAGCCTTCGGCCATGTGCGAGGCGCCCTCGACGTGGCGCGCAAGCACGTGGCTGATGCCGCCGGCTTTGCGCATCGCCGAGTAGAACGGGTTGATCGCGGCGCCCGGCACGCCGAACGCGGTATCGATACCTTCTTTTTCGAGCACCAGCACGGCGGCGTCGACGGCTCTCATTTTGGCCATGAATGTCTCCTCAATGTCTGGAAATGGGCAAACCAAAGTCTGTTGAGATGCACTTTAGGCCTGACCTAAAGGTTTGATAAGATCAGTTCGGGTCGCTTATTTCGAAACAAAAAGTATTGAATGGCGTGAAGCCCGACGGAGGGCCGGCGACAGCCGGCAGCAACCGGGCGGCAGACAGGTGGAAAACGGGTAGGAGACGGGTAGGAGACAGGCATGGACCGCTTCAAACAGATCGAAACCTTCGTGCGCGTCGCCGATGCGGGCAGTCTCGCGGCGGCGGCGCTCGAAGAGGGCGTGTCGCCGGTGATTCTCGGTCGCCGCATCGACGCGCTCGAAAAGCGCCTCGGCGTGAAGCTGATGTACCGCACGACGCGGCGGCTCGTGGTCAGCGAGGACGGCGCCGCGTTTCTCGAACGCTGCCGGGGCCTCCTCAGCGAATGGGATCAGGCCGAAAACGAACTGAGCGCGGGGCGCCGCGCGGTGAACGGCCATCTGATCGTGTCGGCGCCGGCCGCGTTCGGCCGCAAGCACGTCGCGCCGCTCGCGCCGGCGTTTCTCGCCGGCAAGCCCGAGTTGCAGATGTCGTTCAACCTGACCGATCGGGTCGTCGATCTGGTGCGCGAGGGCTACGACCTGTCGATCCGCATCGGTGGCACGGTCGATCCGAATTTCGTCGCGGTGAAGCTCGCCTCGAACCGGCGTGTGGTGTGCGGCACGCCCGAGTATTTCCGCCGTCACGGCAAGCCGAAGACGCTCGAAGACCTGCCGGCCCACAACTGCCTCGCGTTCAATCTGCAAGGCGGGCAGAACCGCGGCTGGTATTTCCGCCGCAACGGCAAGCTCGCGACGGTGCGCGTCGGCGGCACGCTCGATTGCAACGACGGCGAACTGCTGCACCGCTGGGTCTCGGAAGGGCTCGGGCTCGGCTGGCGCTCCACCTGGGAAATCCAGCAGCAGCTCGCGCGCGGCGAACTCGAAACCGTGCTCGACGAGTACGCGCTGCCCGATTACGACATCCTCGCGGTCTATCCGCAGCAGCGCTACGTGCCGGCACGCGTGCGCTATTTCATCGACTACCTGAAGGACGTGTACGCGAGCGAGGACTACTGGAACCGGCCGTTCTATTAGCCTGCCAGCGCGCCGCGCCGATCTTTTTGCGAATTTGTGCCATGGGGCGGGAATAAACTCGGCGTGCGGCGGGTTATGCGATGAAAGGGGCGTCGTGAGGCACGGCGAAGCGCATGCGGCTTTGGCTGTTGCGGGAGCGGCGGGGCGTGGTTTGGTCGCGTGGCCTGGTCGTACGGCTTTGCCGCATGACGCCGCGCGAGCCGTGCGGTTCGGCGCGCAGCGATAAGCGCGCCAGTCGCACCGGAGCGCGCTCCAGCCGAGGCCCGTTCGCGACCCCGGCGCGCCCCTGTCGCACCCCAATCGCACGACCTACGCAGCCGCAATGCCCTTGGAGGGCCCACGTGGTCCAGACCGATCCAGACTCCGCCCGCGCGCGCGGCGCAGCCGATGCCGATGCCGATGCCGATGTCGGCGCCGACACCGATGCCCATACCGTGCGAAGCCGTCGCTTCGAGCAGTTGGCGCTACCGCATCTCGACGCCGCGTACAACCTCGCGCGCTGGCTGTGCGGCAACGCCCACGATGCCGAGGACGTCGTGCAGGAAGCGTTCATGCGCGCGTTCCGTTTTTTCGATACGTTTCGCGGCGATTCCGCACGGCCGTGGCTGCTCGCGATCGTGCGCCGCACCTGGTACACGGAATGGCGGCGGCGTGCGCCGTCGCACGAGATGCTCGAATTCGACGAAACAATGGACGACGCGACTTTCGACGGCTGGAGCGCGGGCGGCGACGATCCGCAAACCCTGCTGATCCGCGACGAGGATACGAGGCAGGTGCATGACGCGCTCGCGCGTCTGCCGGTCGAGTATCGCGAGGTGCTGATTCTGCGCGAACTCGAGGAGATGGGGTATCGCGAGATCGCGCTCGTTGCCGACGTGCCGATCGGCACGGTGATGTCGCGGCTCGCACGCGGCCGGCGCAAGCTAGCCGAGATGTTGAGGGGGGAGCGGGGCGCGGTGCGCAAGGATACGCGGAGTGCGCCGGACACGCGCGAGCCCGCGCGGTGTTCTGAACTCATGGGGGGCGAGCCGGGCAAAGCCGCCGGTTTGACTGCCGATGCGGGAGCGCCGCCGTTCGCAATACCAGACGATCCGCATGCGCAGTCCACGCGCACGGGACGAGACGGCGAGGAGCGCGCCACATCGTTCACGCCGCGCGCGTCGGCTGCCGGCGCGACGGTTGCACAGTTCCGGGCGTTCGTGGACGGCCGGCCCCTCGAGATTCCCGGCACGGCCGCGGACCCAGCTCAGGAGACGCCGGATGAACTGTAACGAAGCACGGCCGCTCCTCGATGCGAATGCCGATCACGAATTGCCGGCGCCCGATGCGCGCCGGGTCCAGCAGCATATCGAGAGCTGCGACGATTGCCGGCGCGCGAGTGAAAACCTGCGCGCGTTGCGGGGAGCGTTGCGCGCGGCGCCGTATCATCGGGCGCCATCGTCGCTGCGGGCGCGGATTGTCGCCGGCTTGCCGGCTGCGCTCGATGAGGGGCGCGGGGTGGCGGATCGGGTTGAGGCTGGGGCGCAGATGGGTGAAGGCATGCCGGCTGACGGGGCGGCTAATGCGCCCAATGCGCCCAATGCGGCGAAGGAACCTCGACGTCGGCGGGGCGTGGCGTGGTGGTCCGCGTGGCTCGATGGGTTGCTCGGTTCCGCCGGCTCAGGTGGTCGAGGCCATACCGGAGGTTGGAGTGGCCCAGGCGGTTCGGGTAGCGCAGACGGCTGGGGCGGCTTCGGTCGTCCCGCCACTGCAGGCGGCGTGAACCGCGTGGCCGTGCGCGGCGGGCTCGTCGCGCTCGCCATTGCGTTGTGTGCGGCCGCGGCGATCCTCACGCTGAATCTGCACCGTCCCGCCGACGCCCAATTCTCGCCGTTCATCGACGAACTCGTGGAAAGCCATGTCCGGGCACAGGTATCGGGCCGCGACATCGACGTGATTTCGACGGACCGGCATACGGTCAAGCCGTGGTTCAACGGTCGGCTCGATTATTCGCCGCCGGTCGAGGATCTCGCCGCGAGCGGTTTTGCGCTCGAAGGCGGCCGCCTCGATTACATCGCGCATCAGCGGGTCGCGGTGCTCGTGTACCGCTATCGCAAGCACGTGATCGACGTGTATGTGTTCCCGCAAGGCGCCGCGCGCGGGGCCGACGGCGCGATGGCTGCGGTGCTCGGCCACGACGGCTATTCGATCGCGCACTGGGACGCGCAAGGCATGACCTGGTGGGCGATCTCCGATGCCGCGCCCGACGCGCTGAGCGGCCTCGAAGCCGCGCTGAAGGCGCGCTTGCAGAGCGGCAGCGAGAGCACGGAGGCCGGTTAGGGGGGCCACGGCGGGGAGACGCAGAAGCCGGCAAAAGAGGGCGCGCCCGGGCGAATTTTGCCGAGGCAAGCGTTCGGTTCTCACCGCGCCGGCCGCCGGCCCCGCCGTCTGCGCAGTGGCGCCTGGCATCGCACCGAGCCACTCCGCCACGATGTTTTTCACCCACGCCTCTCGGTCAACCCTCCTAAGCTCTTGAAAACACTCCCGATTCGCTTGCCGAATCGGCGGAATATCTTGCAACCCGGCCCCATTCTGGTTATACTCTTTGGCTTCTCACTTGCCGCACCGGTTCCGACGCCCGGGCGGCTTCAATCCAAAAGTCAGCACAAGGAGTGTGTAATGCGTCATTACGAAATCGTCTTTATCGTGCATCCCGATCAAAGCGAGCAGGTGCCCGCCATGATCGAGCGTTACAAGGGCACGATCACGTCGCACGGTGGTCAGGTCCACCGCGTCGAAGACTGGGGCCGTCGTCAACTGGCCTACATGATCGAGAAACTCGCGAAGGCTCACTACGTCTGCATGAACATCGAATGCGACCAGACCACGCTCGACGAGCTGGAACACGCGTTCAAGTTCAACGACGCCGTTCTGCGTCACCTTATCGTCAAGATGAAGAAGGCTGAAACCAGCCCGTCGCCGATGATGAAGGAAGTGCAGCGCGAAGAAGCCAAGAAGTCGGCAGCCGCTCAGCCGACCGAAGCGCAGGCTTAAGACACACTATTTAAGCTACCAGACCCCAGCGTCGCTGTCGCTCACGTACACGAAGGCATACCCAGGTACATGAACCGGCTGCAACTCACGGCGAGCGTCGTCGAACGCGAACCGGTGCGGTATACCCCCGCCGGCGTTCCGATTGCCAGCTGCACGTTGCATCACCGCACGGAAGTCGTCGAAGCGGGCATTGCCCGCCAGGTCGAACTGACCATGCAGGCGGTGGCCGCGGGCGAAGCGAGCGGTCAGCTCGAAAGCTGCCAGATGGGCGTGGAAACGCTCTTCACCGGCTTTCTGGCCAAGAAGCACCGCAACGCAAGAACTCTGGTATTTCATATCACAGCATTGCAGGACATTGGAAAGGACTAATCATGCCCCGCCCGACTGGTAAGAAATTCGACAAGCGTCGTCAGCAACAGAACCCGCTCTTCAAGCGCAAGAAGTTCTGCCGTTTCACGGCTGCTGGCGTCGAAAACATCGACTACAAAGACATCGAAACGCTGAAGGACTTCATCGGCGAAAACGGCAAGATCACGCCGGCGCGTCTCACGGGTACCAAGGCTCACTATCAACGCCAGCTGGACACGGCTATCAAGCGCGCGCGTTTCCTCGCGCTGATGCCGTACACCGACCAGCACAAGGCCTAACCCGACGACGCGATAAGGAGCATCCGAATGCAAATCATTCTTCTGGAAAAAGTCGTCAATCTGGGCAACCTCGGCGACATCGTGAAGGTCAAGGACGGTTACGCACGTAACTTCCTGATCCCGAACAAGAAAGCCCGTCGTGCAACGAAGGAAGCGCTGGCCGAATTCGAAGTGCGTCGAGCGGAACTCGAAAAGATCGCCGCTGAAAAGCTGGCTGCCGCTCAGGCTCAAGGCGAGAAGCTGGCTGGCTCGACGGTTCAGATCAATCAGAAGGCTGGTGTCGACGGCCGTCTGTTCGGTTCGGTGACCAACGCCGACGTGGCCGAAGCACTGGCCAAGCAAGGCTTCGCAGTGGAAAAGGCGCAAGTGCGTCTGCCGGAAGGCCCGCTGAAGATGGTTGGCGAGCACGCTGTCCAGGTTTCGCTGCACACCGACGTTCTCGTCGATGTGACGGTGGCCGTGATCGGCGAGCACGTCTAAGCATCATGTAGGATCAGCCAGGACGTTGCTGGCGAAAAGCAGGGGCCGGGTGACCGGCCCCTGCTTTTTTTATGCCGGTTTTTATACCGGCTCTTTCCGTTCCGTCTGTTTTTCCGCTCGCCGCAACCGGCGGATTGCCCGATAATTCCACCCCATGAACGCACCGTCGAAAGATCCCCAACTCGAGTCGCTGAAAGTCCCGCCGCATTCGATCGAGGCCGAGCAATCGGTGCTGGGCGGGCTGCTGCTCGATAACGCGGCGTGGGACCGCATCGCCGACTTCCTCGCGCAAAGCGACTTCTACCGCTACGACCACCGCATCATCTTCGAACATATCGGCAAGCTGATCGCGGCCACGCGTCCGGCCGACGTGATTACCGTGTACGAAGCGCTCGGCACCTCGGGCAAGGCGGAGGAGGTCGGCGGTCTCGCCTATCTGAACGCGCTCGCGCAGAACACACCGAGCGCGGCCAATATTCGCCGCTATGCGGAAATCGTGCGCGATCGCGCGGTGCTGCGCCGGCTCGTGTCGGTTGCTGACGAAATCTCCGCCGACGCGTTCAACCCGCAAGGCAAGGAAGTCCGGCAACTGCTGGACGAAGCCGAATCGAAGGTGTTTTCGATCGCCGAAGACGGCGCGCGCGGCACGCAGGGCTTCCTCGAAATCGGGCCGTTGCTGACTGAAGTGGTCGAGCGGATCGACACGCTCTATCACACCGCCAATCCGAGCGACGTGACCGGCACGCCAACCGGCTTCGTCGATCTGGACCGCATGACTTCGGGCATGCACGGCGGCGAATTGATCATCGTCGCGGGTCGTCCGTCGATGGGTAAGACGGCGTTTTCGATGAACATCGGCGAATACGTCGCCGTGGAGTACGGGCTGCCGGTCGCGGTGTTCTCGATGGAAATGCCGGGCACGCAGCTCACGATGCGTATGCTCGGCTCGGTTGGCCGACTCGACCAGCACCGCATGCGAACCGGGCGTCTGACCGACGAGGATTGGCCGAAGCTCACGCACGCGGTGCAGAAAATGAGCGAGGCGCAGATTTTCATCGACGAAACCGGCGGCCTGAACCCGATGGAGCTGCGCTCGCGCGCGCGCCGGCTTTCGCGCCAGTGCGGCAAGCTCGGCCTCATCATCATCGACTATTTGCAGTTGATGAGCGGCTCGTCGTCCGGCGAAAACCGGGCGACCGAAATCTCGGAAATCTCGCGTTCGCTGAAGAGCCTCGCGAAAGAACTCGACGTACCCGTGATCGCCTTGTCGCAGCTGAACCGCGGTCTCGAACAGCGCCCGAACAAGCGGCCGATCATGTCGGACCTGCGTGAATCGGGCGCTATCGAACAGGACGCGGACGTGATCCTGTTCATTTACCGCGACGAGGTGTACAACCCCGACAGCCCCGACAAGGGCACCGCGGAGATCATCATCGGCAAGCAGCGTAACGGTCCGATCGGTCCCGTTCGGCTCACGTTCCACGGTCAATACACGAAATTCGACAATTTTGCCGGTGCGCAGAATTTCTACGGCGGCGAGTGACGCGCACCCGGCGCCGTTGTTGTAACGGCGCCGTCATAAAGTGCGGCATTGGTGACACAACGGTACAATATGGCGGTTTTATGTCAGCCATTACATGACCAATTTTCGGGGTCCCAATGTTCGGTCGTTTCATGCCTACCGAGGGCAAATGAGCCGAAAAAAGAACGCGTTGTAGGAAGCTACAGCGCGTTTTTTCATTTCTAAGACCTTGAAAAGTCTAAGAAAGTGGCGAAAAGTGAAATAGAATCGCTCCTATTGCGTTTTTCTGTTTTCCGTACTTTTCCATGCTGGCCTGGTATCCTGCTGCTTCTACAAGGCAATCGGACAATTCTGAAAAGTAGCGGGCCACAGAAAAGCCTCTAACCCCACACAGATCGACAGCACGGATTAAGAATCGTCTGATTGCCCGCTGCCCGTCCTTGCCGCTACCGTGGGCGTTTCACCAACGGGAATAGTTGAATAATGGCTCTTACTGGCAAGTTTGTAGTAGATAACCAGGAAATGTGTAAGCTCGATATTATTGGGATCGGCACCTTTAGAGCATATTCTGGAAACAAGCAATACATGAATCGCGGCGGCTGTACGGATGTTCCAAAGAACGGACCGATTCCGGTCGGCAAGTATTGGATCGTAGATCGTCCCAAGGGCGGATTCAGATCGCAGGCGTGGACTACATTAAAAGATGTCGCTGTATCCTCGATATGGACACCTGTAGACCATCGCGAATGGTTCGGGCTCTATCGCGATGATGGTGCGATTGATGACGTGACGTGGGTAAATGGTGTAGAGAGGGGGAATTTCCGATTGCATCCGGCAGGTGGGTTAGGTGTTTCGCTCGGATGCATTACTATGCCAAGCCATGTCGATTTTTCGATTATTCGGAGTGCCTTGCTACGTACCGAAACTATCCCCCTCCGTAATTCAGGGCTTCATGCATATGGAACAATTGAGGTAGTGACCTATGGCAACACTTGCCCGTAGGCTTTTCAAGGTTGCTCTATTCTGCGTGCTGTTCCGCATCTCATTGGCCTACGTTCACCCGCCCCCACCGACTGAAAGCGATAGGGTTGCATGGTTGAACGCGGCAAATCAGCTTGGAATTAGCGACCCCGACGACCTATTCGTACCACTTCTCTTAATAGTCAATCTGTTCGTTGCCGCATTGCTCTATATGGCGATCATGAAGCTATGGCGGTGGTATCGCTCGAAATAGAGCCGCGTTATGCAAAAGCCCGCATTGTGCGGGCTTCGTCATTTACAGATGCGTGAAGAGCTTTCGACAGGCTCGAAGGAAGTCAACGATCCAGCCGGGTTCGCGTCGCTGACGCTCGAAGAACTTCCGAGCGGAAATCCGCCACTCTTTGAACAGTTCCTTCGCGATTGTCCACGCGATAATCAAGCAAATGAATGGACAAAGGCTCTGAGCGCTACTGGCGCAAGCGTGAGCGCGACACAATCCGAAGAATTAAAGGGGCCATGATAGGCGAAGGAATTTTTCGCAATGACGGCAACGGTTCCGAAATTCTTGATGCATACATAGCGCCACATGTGGGATTCCTTGATCCCGTGTCCTGTGGCACACCAAATAGAGAATCGGGTATCCAGGCTCGATTCTGGGATAGCGAAGAAATGATTGCGATACCGGCTTATACGCGGTCAATGGAAGCTGCGTTGAGTCTCTGGCTTCCTGATCCTGGCCGGATAACACAAGCATTCGAGCGGCCCATTGAATGCTGTTTCTTCGGTCTGTGCGACCGTCTTGGCTTCGATCCTGAGAGGCTATCGGTCTACTGAACCCCTACGCGGCTTCGTCCAACACGTTGTCACGTCGCGCGATCAATTCATCTAGGGTTGCCTGCCATTTGTCGATATCGGCCTGAGCCTTCGCGCGGGCTTCGTCTGTAATGGCCTTCTTGAGAGAGGATCGCGCCTGACTTCTGCGAACCTGGGCGATATGGATTTCCTTGTTGATCGGCTTCGCAAGGTAGCGATGCTTCGCGTCAAGCCCGTCTTCAGCCTTTTCGATAGACACGGCGCGTGAGTGAGCCCAATAGGTGAAGGAACCAAGCTCTTTCATCGGCTTCGTATCGATGACCGGGTAATCTTGCATCCGCGCTTTGATCCGTTCGGCCAGACCGACAGTCGGGACGATGGCAATCATCGGGGTATCGACAGCGCGATTTCGAATGATGCCGCGTCCGATAGATTGAATCGCCTTGTCGGTGCAGTAGTCTTCATGACTGTCATAGCCGGACGATTCCAGAAGGATATTCAGCATCCGGGAAACGATAGGGTCGGGATTGACTGCGGCGTGAAACGCTACGGCGGTGCATTCCTGGAAGTCGTTTCGGCCTTCGACCATACCCAGACCCAGCGTATCGAACCCTGCAAGCTTTTCTTCTCGCTTCGCGTCTTCGTTCAGGATCAGCAATCCGCTTTCCGGCAGGCCGAGCGAGTTCCACCAGGTTTGCGCAACGTCTTCTGTTGCTTTGAGCAGCCATCCGATCAGATCGAGGTTGCAGCCCATTTCGTCCATCTGTTCCAGGAACTTCTGTTCCAACGGCTTCATAAGCGTATTGAAGGCGATAGGATCGCGCTTGAATGCCACAAGGTCACGAAGGCGCGCCGTGCCGATATGCGCCGCTTCCATGCGGTCCTTGAACTGCGTCAGGCAATCAACCGGGACAGCTACGCCAGATTGCGCCTGGTACTTCGAAGGCATCGATTTCGTATCGAGCAGGGGAACAAGCGTCAATGCGCTGTAACGGCGCTCGATGGCGACATTCGCGGCGGACGAACCACCAGGCAACCACGCATCCATAAAGGAAGCCGTCCGGTTCAGCGGGTCATATCCTTCATGTTTGAACAGGTGATACATTTGCGACGTGGTGAAGTCGGCGGACATAACGAAGACTTCCCGGAACCCGGTGAAGGGCTTCGACGGCAACGAAACGGTCACAAGCTGGGGCCGCGCACTGGTTCCGACCTGGACGCAATAGCATTTGACGCGTCCCTTAGTCGCCTTCTTGTGCAGCGCTTCAAGCTCTTTCACACGCACGCGGGCAGGTTTCGTAAGGTCCCGCGGAATCATTTGGCGGATCGAGTCGCTCACGGCCACGGTTTCAAACAAGTCTTCGAACGCTTCCTTACCGCCGTGCGCGAGGTCAACGCGCGTGGGCGGTTCAACCCATTTACGCGATTCGTCAAAGAAGACTGTCGTATCAGCAAACTTCGGGCTGTCGCGCAATTCCAGGAAGGCCGCGTGCGTGAGGAAGAGCACGCTTCCATGCAGGAACGGGCGCGCGAATTGATCGCTACCCGCAAGCATCCCATCAATCTTGTCCGCTACCGAGCGGGAAGACACGCCCCCGCTAACCGCCATGAAAAGCCGGTCTGGGCCGGGAAGCAGCTTCAGAAGGTTGGCGTAACTCTGACGCAGCAGGTCAACGGTTGGCGCGCAGTAGAAGATATATCCAACGTCTTCGTCATTCATGCCGCGCTTCACATGGTCCGCGATGTAGTTCAGTGCGGCGGTGGTCTTGCCAGTGCCAGGCGGCACAGATATATAGTTCAGGTTCATTTTTGAGTTTCCAGATTTCCGGTACGATCTATTTACGGGGCGTTTAGGAATTTTTGGAATCGCCCGCAAAATAAAATTGACGGAATCTTGGTAACTTAAAGAAAGAACCGACGCTTCTATAAGAGCACGATTTTTCAATTCCTAAACGCCGTGGCGGAAGGTCTGGAAAAACGCCGTGGCAATCTGGATTCGGCGTCTGGTGGTCGGACGGATTCCCGGATTTAAAAATTCCGTAGATTGCTCTATATAGAACGCTATTCCTAAAAGTCTGGAAAGTTGTACTTCTCTGTTTCGGTGACTGGAAATCTGAGAAACCATCTGGGAACCAGACGGGAAACTATCCCTACGGACAACCCCTGCTTTGGTTCGCGAAGCGCCGCAGGCGCGAGGGAACCAAGGGGTTACACGAAGTGAAACCCTAATAAGCCAGCAATCCGATACCCAGACGGATTCCTGGAAGGGTGTCATTGCCCGTAATTGAAAGCAGCACGCGCCTTGGTGCTTCGCACACTGCGGCGCGTAATGCTTTCGGCTTAAGCTCGCTTCGCTCGCTCTGAGCACTAAGGATAAGGAAAGAGAGCCGTCTGGGGCTGTGGTAGTCGTGTCGCTGCGCTCCACGCCTACGACTGCCCAGCCTTGCCTAGACTGTTCCGTGTACCTGCTACGCAGGAAACGGGAACGAAGCGCCCAGACGGTCTTAGGCTCGGTGCCCTGGGGGTTTGGGGGCGAAGCACCCACATATGAGAATGCATCGGGACGGCCACGGCGTTTTTGTTACCGGCGCACCAAAAAGAAAAAAGCCCCACTCAGGATTCGATTCCTGGCGGGGCTTTTTGTCGTTTGCACGTCCGGCAATGGCGGGCATCCGCGCTGCTTTTTTTGGTACTCGCTTGCGTTTGCTTCCTGCTATTATTTAGTCGAGCCTGAACAATCCTCGAAGCCTTATGGTGCAAGGCTTTGCGCTCTGAATGGGGTTGAGGGAATTGCAGGAAGCAGGCATATTAACGCGTAATTCCTGCATTTTTTGACGAGGTGCGGATG